>JACCSM010000491.1 GCA_013698525.1 Rubrobacteraceae bacterium | reverse complement strand
GCGGGCGGTAGGCACGTTCTTGCCGACGTGATCGGCCCGGATCGGCAACTCCCTGTGGCCGCGGTCGACCAGGATCGCCAACCGAATGGCGGCTGGCCTCCCGAGGTCGAGGAGTGCGTCCATCGCGGCGCGCGCCGTCCTTCCCGTGTAGAGAACGTCGTCAACGAGAATGACCGTCTTGCCGGTCACGTCGAACGGCACGCTGCTGCCTCGCACCTCAGGGTCATCCTGTTCCAGGTCGTCGCGATAAAGCGTTATGTCCAGGGAGCCGACAGAGAGATCCAAACCTTCGAACTGGCGAATGTTCGCTGCGATCCTTTGCGCCAGGGGGACCCCGCGGGAGAGCACGCCGACGAGCGCGAGCCCTCTGAGGCAAGAGGCGTTACGCTCCAGGATCTCGTGCGAGATGCGGCGTAGGGAACGGTTCAGGCCGTCTGGGGTGAGCACTTTAGAGTGCGCGTGCTCGTAGACGCTCGTTCGGCTCAAGCCTGCCTCCTTCGCGTCTCACGGGACGCCGTTAAAGGATCGGTATGCCGAAGGTCAACCTACCAGAGGGCGAAGGAACCGTCAAGCCCGGTGGCGGCGCCCCGCAAATCCTCGGGAATATCAGAGTGGACCACCAACGGCTCGCCACCCACAGGGTGCTCGAAGGCGAGTCGTTCGGCGTGCAGCCAGAGACGACGGCCGGAGACCGGATTGCCGTACAGCGGGTCCGCGTACACAGGATGCCCGATAGCCGAGAGGTGTACCCTGATCTGGTGCGTCCTGCCGGTCTCGAGCCGTACGCTGAGCATCGTATGCCCTGCTGCATCAGCGAGCGCCTCGAAGTGCGTGACAGCCGGCTTCCCAAGGCCCGCGGCCATCAGGGTAGGGTTGTCGGGGTCACGGCCGATGGGGGAGTCGATCGTCCCCGTCCGGGGCAGCCCTCTCCCCTCCGCGATCGCCCTGTAGACGCGGCCCACCTGCCTGGCCGACATCATCCTGACGAGCCTGGAGTATGCAGGCTCGCCTTTCGCGAGCACCATCAGGCCCGATGTGTCGCGGTCGAGACGATGAACGACGCCGGGCCTCGATGGGTCATCCCCTCCACTTATGCCCCTGTTCAGGAGTGCGTTCACGAGCGTACCCGACGGGTTGTCAGCGCCGGGATGCACGACGAGTCCCGCAGGCTTGTCAACGACCAGCATGTGCTCATCCTCGAAGACTACGGGGACGGGTATATCCTCCGGCGATACGCCCTCCTCGGGAACCTGAGCCTCAACGCTCTGCCCGTCTCTGACCTTGTAAGAACGAGAGGCTACTTTACCGTCGACGAGCAGTAGGTTCTGCTCGATAAGCCGCTGAACGAGGCTTCTGCTCGTCCCGAGCCGCCGGGCGGCCAGCCTGTCGAGACGCTCTCCCCTCTCGGCAGGGTCTACTGTGAAGCTCCTGAGAGGCACCCTGCTACGGCAGGTTGAGGACCTTACTCACGCCGGCGCAGAAAGCGGCTGGCCCTGAAAATGCGGCTGTCGGACCGCTCGCCCTGTTCTCTGTCGAAGAACTCTTGCGAGCTACTCTCCTCGGCCAGCGAAGGCTCCTCCTGCTCCACTTCGTCCGCCGCCTCGGGCTCGGACACAGGAGGCTCCTCAAAAGCCTCGGCCCTCTCGTCCTGAGCCATGGACGGCTCCACCTCAGGCTCCTGGACCTCGAGGTCTTCGGCCTGAGGCTCTTCGGGGTCGGCGGCGATGGGTCCAATCCCTTCAGCCCGAATTACCCCGGTCGGCTGCTCATCCGCGATCGTCCCTCTTTCCTGGAGGTCGGGCTCCTCTTCCGTGAGTTCGACGACCTCGAACCCCGAGAGTGTGTCGTCCAAATCTTGGGGCACCCGCTCCTCGTCACCCTCCGCCGCGGCCATCGCCTCTTCCGTGACCATAGCCTCTTCCGCGGACATCGCCACTTCGGTTGCCCTCGCCTCTTCCTTGGCGGCTTCACGGACGACGGCGATGGACTCGGTATCAAGGCGCTCGCGCAGGGATGCTTCGATCTCCCTGGCTGAGGCTACCTCCATGTTCTCCATCGTCTCCGTGTAGGTCTTCAGGAGGTGGCGGAAGTCGTTCGTAAAGCTCCTCTTCGCCTCCTGAAGCGCATCGTAGGAGTCCCGGACGCGCTCTATGCGCGATGAGGAGTCGGCGAGCATCTGATGAGAGCGGCTCTGAGCCTCCCTGATGGTGAAATCAGCCTCCCTCTGGGCGCTCTGCTTGATGCCCTCCGCCTCCTGGGTCGCGGCCCTGCGGAGGTCGTTGGACGCTTGCTCGGCGTGGACGAGGGCGGCCCGGATCGAACCTTCGAGGTCCTCGAACTGCTGCAGCCGGTCGCGAAGGCTCGACACCTCCTCGCGCATCCTCTGGTTCTCGGTATAGTTGCGCTCGAATTCGTCGGCCACGGCGTCGAGGAAATCGTCGACCTGGTTCGCCTCGTAGCCGCGGAAGCCACTCTTGAACTCTTTACGCCTTACATCGATGGGTCGTATCGGCAACTTGGATCACCCCGTAACTGGTCGTATGAAGTTATCAATGAGGAGCAGAAGCAAGGTCCTTGCGATGGAGAGCCCGAGGATCGCGATGATCGGCGAGAGGTCAATACCGAACCCGCCGAGCTGCAGCATCGGCACGCGGCTCCTTATGGGCCAGAGGATAGGGTTGGTCACGGCCTTGACCGCGTCGTAGACGGCCTGCATAAAGCTGCTCGAAGGGTAGCCGGGGAACCAGGAGAAGAGGATCGAGGCGATGATGAAACCGAAGAGTATGTAGTAAGTATAGGTTACCGCCCCCGATAGAAGCTCTGCCACGCTGAACCCGAACTGCTGCAGGAGGGCAACCGTCATCCGCCGAGCCCCCGGGCCTGCTCGGTCGCCGCCTCGACCCCATCGTAGACCGCCGCCACGAACCCTGCCTTCTCCATCGCGACGAACGCCGCAGCCGTCGTGCCGCCCGGCGTCATCACCTCGTCCCTCACCTGGTGGGCGCTCCGCTCCTTCAACAGCACCGCCGTCCCGCCTATGGTACCAACCACGAGCCTGCGTGCGACATCACGCGGTATGCCCTCCCTGACTCCGGCCTGGATCAAGGCGTCGGCGAAGAGCGCGACGTACGCCGGTCCCGAGCCGTGCAGGGCCGTCGCCGCGTCGAAGAGGCGTTCCGGCAACTCGAGCACCTCGCCTACATGCCTGAAGATATCCATGACCGTCGGCAGCGCCGCGCGGCCGGCCTCGTTCGATGTGACTACGGCAGAGCCAAGTCCCACCGAAGCGCACACGTTGGGCATCACGCGCAGGATCGCCGTCCCCTGCGGCAGGCTCTCGGAGATACGTGCGATGGAGACGCCGGCGGCGACGCTCGTGACGGCCTTATTATCGTCTCTGAAAGAGGGTGAGATCTCCTCCATCACCCCCGGCACGTCCCAGGGCTTGACGGCGGCGATGATGAGGTCGCTAGTCTCGGCGAGCTCCTGATTCGATGAGGTCGTGCGGACGCCGGCTTGTTTGTAGGGCCTTAGCTGCTCGGGATGGATGTCGCTTACGCCGAGGTCGAACCCGCCGGACTCGGCGAGCCTGAGGAGTAGCGAGCCCCCGATCTTACCCGCCCCAATTATCCCGACCTTCTTCAAAGTCCCCCTGGAAGGCTCTTAGAGCTGGTTGAAGAACGCCCGCTCGGCGATGCGCTTACGCTCCTCCGCGCTCACCTCGACGTCGCGCGGCGTGAGCAGGAAGACCCTGTTGGCAACGGACTGGATGTTGCCGTCGAGCGCGTAGGTCAGGCCCGAGCAGAAGTCCACCATCCTGCGACTCAGGTCGCCGTCGACGTTCTGGAGGTTCAGGATCACGGGCTGCTGCCGCTTGAAGCGGTCGGCCAGGTTCTGGGCGTCGTTGAAGCTGGAGGGTTCGAGGACGCTTACACGGGTAGTGCGCTGGTCGGGGACAGGCCGCAAGTGCGCCGGCGGGTTCTGGCCTCCGTAGCGCTCCCCCCTCCCTGGCGCTTCACTACCGAAGAGGTCTCCCAGCGAAGTACCAAAGGCCGAAGAACGTTCGGACCTGCCGACGCGCCTCACGGTCGGCCCCGGCTCGGCGCCGCGCGCCCCGCCTGCGTAGGCTTCGCCGGCGTAACGGCGCTCTTCTTCCTCTTCGTCCTCGTAATAGTCCTCATCATCGACACCGAATCCGAACCAGGCCGCGATCCGGTTCAGACGGTCTCTAACTCCCATCCTGCCTCCTTACGGGCCCATCCTCCTCTATTAGCATCCGCCCGATCCTGACCACGGTCGCTCCCTCTTCGACCGCTACCTCATAATCACCACTCATGCCCATGGAGAGTTCCGAGAGATCGAAGTGCGGACTCCAACTTTTCCGTAGCCTATCACGGATCGTACGAAGTTTCGCGAAGACGTGGCGTACTTCTTCGGGGTCATCGACCAATGGGGCTAGCGTCATGAACCCTCTCGCCCTGACTCTCCCCCCGGTCTCTGCCGCGGTCTCGAGGAGGGCTTCGACCTCCTCTTCGGAGACGCCGTACTTGGACTCTTCATCGGCCACGTTTACCTGGATAAGGATGTCGGTTCCGGCCTCCGGGGCCCTCTTTCCGAGCTCTTCGATCAGGCGCATCGAATCCACGGAGTGCACCAGGGTCACCCTGGGCACGACGACCTTCGCCTTGCGCCTCTGGAGGTGGCCGATAAAGTGCCAATCGAAGCGGTCGCCGAAAAGCTCCTGCTTCTCGATGAGATCCTCGGCCCGGTTCTCGCCGACGAGACCTGCGCCCGCTTCGGCGAGTGCGGAGAGCTGCTCCGGGGCGTAGTACTTGGTCGCGACGAGGACGCGGACCTCTTCCTCACTCCGTCCGCTCCTCTCCAATGCCCTGTCTATGTTCTCGCGCACGACAGCGAGCCGCTCCCGGATCTCGGTTCCCGTAACGCGCACGCTCAACGGGTATCCTTCACAACCGACGCGAGGTTTCGTCCCGTGAGCGGGCCCTGCTTGCGATGGGAGTAGAAGAGATCCGGCCTACACCCACTACAGAGCCCCAGGTCGCTGACCTCGACTCCGTATTTTTCGAGATCCAGCCTTATGGCGTCTTGTAAAGAAAGTTTGCGGCCAGAGACCACTTCGTCCCCGAATTCCGTTGCGAACGTCGCGGCGAGCTCCTCCGACACCTCGTAGCAGCAGCGGCGGATGGAGGGCCCGATATAGGCCCGAACACGGGACCCTGCGAGCCTTTGTGCAGCCTTGCCCGTGACGCCCGCGAGAGTGCCGCGCCAGCCTGAGTGGACCATTCCAACCTCGAGCTCGCTGACGAGCGCGACGGGAACGCAGTCGGCCACGGCCACAGAGAGGCAGAGGTCCGGCTCGGCGGTGACGAGCGCGTCGGCCTCACCGGCGAAGCCCGGCTCGGAGACGCGTACCACGTTGTCCCCCGCGACCTGGCGGACCCACGCGGCCGGCCTGAGATCCATAGCGTTCCTGATCAGGGCGAGGTTCTCATCGACCGCCCCGGAGGCGTCACCGACCTTCCTGGAGATGTTGAGTGAGTCGTAGGGGGGTTCCGAGACGCCGCCGAGCCGGGTGAAGAAGTAGATCCCGGCTCCTTCCGGCACCCCTTCCGGTGCGACATATACGGCGCCCCCTCTGGCGGTGTTGACCGCTGAGGGGGCGCCGTAATCGGTCTGGGTATCGGCCCTGCGCACGCCGGTGGCGTGAGCCTACCTGCGCCTGAGGAAGGCCGGTATGTCGAGTACGTCCCCGGTCTCCTGCGAGGCGACGGGCTCCTCCTGCTGCTGGGACTCGGCGGCGGGACGCTCGGACCTGCGCTGGTTGGCGAGACGCTGGTCAAAGCCCGTGGCTATCACGGTCACGCTCACCCTATCACCGTTGTTCTCGTCGATAACCGCGCCGAAGATCAGGTTCGCGTCCTGGTGCGCCGCGTTGTGGACGATCTCCGCCGCCTCGTTGACCTCGAAGAGTCCGAGGTCGGGGCCGCCCGTGATATTCAGTATGATCCCCGTCGCCCCGTCGA
>JACCSM010000489.1 GCA_013698525.1 Rubrobacteraceae bacterium | reverse complement strand
CGACTCCGGCCCCGCCGAGTACGAAATCTACTATGGGTTTGCGCTTGCGTCCTTCGTACATGATCCACAACGGGCCTAGGACGAGAGGATAGAGCTTGACGGCGAACCCGGCCGCGATGCTCGCCCCTCGCGCGATCGGCGAGGCAGCTGCCGCGAGCCCTATGGCCGAGACGGCCGCGACAATGATGTCGTTGGTGTTGTT
Source organism: Rubrobacteraceae bacterium (assembly GCA_013698525.1). Classification (GTDB taxonomy): domain Bacteria; phylum Actinomycetota; class Rubrobacteria; order Rubrobacterales; family Rubrobacteraceae; genus Rubrobacter_D. The sequence continues at coordinate 3,522 of JACCSM010000489.1, read as the reverse complement.
GTTGGTCGCGTACACGGTGTAAGGGAACGCCGCCCAGGCGAAGATGAGTGCGGCAGCCCCCTCCTTCCCCGAGAGCCTGTAGCCGGTGATGAACAGTGCCATAGCCCCTGCGACGAAGGAGAAGAGCGTGAGGGCGTGGGCTGCGGGGAGGAAGTCCCACTCCCCAGAGAATCCGAACATGAGGACGAACGGCACGTAGAGCAGGTAATTTAGAGGGCCGTAGGTATCTCCTGTTCCGACGTCTGAGGGCATGCTACCGTAGGGTACTGTGCCGTCCAGGATGCGGTCGGCGCCCACAACCCCGGCGTAGCCGACGTCTATGACGCGGGAGTCGACATTGAGGCCGAGGACGAGGCCGCCGGCGAGACCGGCTAGCACCATCAGGAGCCACATTGGGAGGTTGCTCGTCTTCTCGACCTTCTCGCCTATCCCGAAGCCCATGAGAAGGGTCCTGACGAAGAGGTAGACGAGCGGCGGGTACCACAGGACGACGGCCTCGAGAACTACCCCCTCCCTGTAGAAGCCGTGCGAGACGAGGAACCCGAGCAGCGCCACGATATCCAGGTTGCGCATGGCGAACAGTTTGTCCGTGCGCCAGAAAGCAGCGGCGAACGCGAGCGCCAGCGGTAACCAGACCCACCAGTAGTTGGCCTGCTTGCCGTAGGCGCCGCGTACGCCGCGGGCCAGGTTCCACCCGACTTGATCCCCTGTGTACACGTAGTCGAGGACCCACGTCTTGTCGTCCACCCCGACGGTTGCCACCTCCTTGCCCTTCTCCGTCGGCCTGCCTCCGACGGCCCCTGTCTCGTCGACGTAGTAGCGGACCGTCCACCCGCCGTCTTCATACTTGGCCTCCGCGCTGTGTGGGCCGTGACTGGAGAGCTCCTCCCTGACCTCGCGGCTCGCGGCTGCGAGCTTGATCGCTCTCTCTTCCGAGAGCCTGGGGTATTCGATCTCATCCGCATTCGGCGAGACCTCGACCCCGCTCACCTCTCCGGAATCGTCGGCGACCCTGAAACGGGCGATCTCCTTCCCGGACGTCTGCTCCGTGAGTACTACCCGCCACAGGTCCTTGCCGCCGTCGTAGCTAGCGGTAGTCTCGACACTCGGCTTGGAGTAGTACTCTTCCAGCTTCGGTATAAAGCTGGCCTTCTCGAGCACCTCCGTTTTGTCCATCTGGGAACCCCGCGCGAAGCCCATCGCGCACAGGAGCGGCAAAAGGAGCGCCACCAGCAAGGCCGTGCGCTTCACGAGGGACTCTTCTCTGGTTTCGGCGTCGGCAGGGCGAGCATCATGACCCTGAGGACGGTGAGGAAGACCGCGCAGACACGGAGACCGGATGAACGTTCTGGGAATCTTGCCGGATTACGGGGAGTCCTCCAGCTCCTGGCCGAAGAGCTCGGCGAGGGGTTCGAGGCCTTCGGGGGCGCCCGTAACGAGCAGCGAGTCACCGCCCTGCAGCCTGTACGTGTCGCGGGGCCTGTAGGTCCAGCGCCCGCCCCGGTTGACGGCGAGAGCGTACATCCCCGTCTCGGTCTCGATCTTGAGGGAGTCCAGCGTCTTGCCGTCGGCCGGAGAGCCTGGGGAGACGGTGAGTTTCAGGACGATTTCGTCCGACTCGCCGATCGCCGCCGAGAGCACGGGGTGGACCTCCTCACCCTTCTCGACGACCCAAACCATCTCCATCGCGCAGTCAGCGATGGTCTCGGAGGCGGTTGCGAGGTGAAGGAGACCCCTGAGGCGGGAGGAGTCCTCCACACGGGGGGCTGCGAGGAGGACCCAGCGCTCCAGCCGGTAGCGCATCTCGTCCATCTCGTCCTCGATGGCGATCACCTCGCGGGCGAGCCCGGCGTCGCCGTAGAGCAGGGCCGAGTACGCGAGCCCGACGGCCACCTCGGAGAGGTTCTTCATCTCGATCAGGATGTCCACGGCGCGGTCGATCTCCGAGAGCTCGCCGGCGTTCGGCGCTGGCTCAGGCGCGTCTCCGAGCGGACGGGCGCCGGCGAGCTCCCTGACCTCGGTGACGCCCTCCGGCGGGCCCTGCAGGAAGAGTACGTCGCCGGCCCGCAGCACGTCCTCGGGCTCGGGGTCGAAGTTCCAGTCGTCTTCGGAGCGGAGGGCGATGGGGCGCATCCCCGTCTCGACAGGCAGGTCGACTTCGCCCAGAGAGCGGCCGTCCAGGGCGCTATCCGCGTGCACGCGGACGCGGGAGGGTATCTCTTCGGCCTCCGGGATATCATGCAGGAGCTCGGGCGGGATCCCAAGGCGCTTGACCACGATCTTGGCTATGTCGACGGCGGCGTTGCCGATCTTCTCTATGTCCTGGACGACCTGGAGGATACCCGCCATCTGTTCCGCATCGGCAGGACTCCTCGCGGCCAGGATAGTCAGGGTGCGCATGTCGAAGACCAGGTCGTTCAGGCGTTCCTCCAGGTGGGATACCTCTTCGGAGAGGTCCTCGGAGTTGTAGAATATCGCCGCGTAGGCGAGGTCGACCATAAGCTCCGAGGTGTTCTTCGCCTCGACCAGCATCTCCTTCACGTTCCGTGGTCGCGTCTCACGCATCTCTTACCCCGCCAATCCGAAAACTATAAGGGCTATTATAAGGCTCATGAAGCCGAGCAGGTCCACGGCTGCCGTGATGATCGGGATGCCGTAGGTGTCCGGGTCCAACCCGAGCCTGTAGCTTAGGGTAGAGCCGTAGTAGGCCGCGAGGACCGCCGCCGTGGTGGCGATCAGGCCAGCAATGGCGCTGACCCCGATCATCACCAGGAAACCAGGGCTCGCCCCATCTGGGAAGAGCGCCACGGCTATGAGGTGCGAAGCCCCACCGATGAATACGTAGACTCCGGCGGCGAAGATGTAGATGAGCGTGAAGTCTCTCAGGGCCGCGAACTGCGGTACCCCGCGCGGCGCTATAAGGCCGAGGTGGATCTTCGACGAGAGGCGGCTTGAGAGGATGCCGCCGAGGGCGCCGCCCTCCTGCAAGAAGGCTGGCAGAAGTATGCTCAGGGCCAGCAGCGTCGTGAACTGCTCCTCGCGGTTCTGCAGCGCGACGCCGACCAGGATGGTCACGGCCCCCGTCATGGCCAGGATGGGGAACGATTCAGCCAGGATGCGCCTGAGGTTATCGACACCCAACCTGAGGCCGAAGTACGCCGCCGCCACCGCCGCCAACACCAGCGCGGCCCCGAGGACCGAAGAGAAGACAGGGATGCCTATAAGGTATGTGGCGATGACCAGTGAGGGGAGTGTGAGGATATCCCCCGCCGCAGTCAGCATCGGGGCCCCGATGTTATCCATGTCCCATCCGCGGGCTACCGAGAGGCGGGCGACGAGGACCGTGATCCCGAGCAGCAGCACGCCGGCGATGATCCCACCCGCCGTGGAGATGATGACGTAGTCGACGACCGAGAGCTCCGTCTCGACACCGAGGATGCCGCAAAGGACTCTCGCCAGGAAAGCGAGGAACACCCCTGAGACGAGCGAGAGGACGGCCGCGGCCTGCACGTTCTCGGCGAG
>JACCSM010000475.1 GCA_013698525.1 Rubrobacteraceae bacterium | reverse complement strand
GACTTCTTGTAGGGATCACCTTTCTTCCCTCAACCGCCACAACGGGTTGTCTTTGAGGTGGATGTTGTTGGCCTGCAACCAGTGCCTCTTGTCCGTGTCGCCCCTCTTCTGCCAGGGTCGCGTCAGGCCGACGCTCAGGATCGTCTCGACGCCGGCTTCGAGGCGCTGTTGCACGCTGGCAACGAGGTCCCGGCGGGGCGTACGTCCGTCCCTTTCGTACAGCCGCAGGTCGTTCACCGACAGGTCCACGGAGGGCATTAGGTAGTCGAGGACCAGCCGGACCGTGCCCCTGTGGTCCACGTACAGCCACGGTTGCTTCTCCGGCTTCAGGCAGCCTAGTGAGGCGCGCCCTTCCCCAACGTCCACCGTGCCGCTTTCGTCCCACAGCTCGAGTGCGGGGCCGAAGATCTCCCCCAAGCTCTCGCGTGCCACCCCGTGGAGGGTGTTCCAGAAATCAACCGCGTCGTTGTCGAAGAGCCAACACGCCCTCGCCGAATCGAAGAGGCGGTCTTCGAGCTCCGGGGGATGGCCGGCATTAGTCGTCGACCCGAGGTACACGACGGACCCGACGTCGAAGGGTCCGCCGCCTGTACTGAGGAGATCGATGGTGAGTCTGCCGCGCCGGAGGACCGGGCGGATGTGGCGCAGCGTGTTCACGTCCATGCCCGCCACGCAGAAGTAGCCTGGCTGCATCCGTGTCAGGTGGTTTACGAGTATCCGCAAGATCACTACAGGTGAACGGCCCGGATGTCGCCCCATTCGTGGTCCAGGTACTCCAGGACCAGACGCCGGTGGCAATGGTCGGCTGTGGCCTCGCTGCAAAGCAGCACCGTCGGAACTTCGAAGAGGTTTCTATCCAGCGCTTCCTCGACCCTGCGCTCCCGCAGGAGATCCAGAAACGCCCTCTCGTAGCCAGGCCATCCGCCGCCCTGTCTGTAGGCGTCGAGGATCTCGCGGGTCGGGGCGAGTCTGGGCTCGTGGAGGTAGTCCGCTCCGCACAGCTCCTTCAGGAAGAACGGAAGGTCGGCACGACGGGCGAACCCGGCGAGCCTGGAGGCGTTGTTCAGGCGTACGTCGAGGAGGCGCCGGATGCCTGCGTCCTTCAACGCCCCGAAGAACTCGGGCGCCGACTTTTTCGTGAAACCGATCGTATAGACTTCCGTGGGCTCACCTCCGTCTCAGGGAACAGGACCGGTTGTCCGCCGTCCGCCTCGCCCTCTGTCTCGACGCTGCCGTCGCCCCTGATGTGCCGCAGCGTGTATCCTAGCTCCTCCAAAGCCCGTCCGACGAGTAGCCTGCGGTGGCAACGGGCTGGGTCTTCCTCGCTGCAAAGCAGGGCGGCCGTGTGAGTCCGGAGCTCCTTCTCCAGCCTACTTATACCATCGAGGAACGGGCGGGAACACCCGACCAACGCGTAGTCCACTCGTCCCTTCGCGTCGTAGAACTCTCCGCCTTCTGGCCTTCCGCCAAGCTCCCCGCCGAGGAAATGGTATCCGATGCCATCCTTCGACAGTGCAACTTCGAGGGCGCTGGCGTTGAAGCGCGGGGCGTGCCTGGAGTACGGATGCGAACGGGTGTCCACTAGAACCTCGATCCCGTATCCCTTCAGCAAGCTAACGAACTTCTCGGCGGAATGATTGGAGTGGCCTATGGTGAATACCAGGTTCTTCACCGGCCCCTCTCTCCGATGGTACATTCCTCCCTGGGCAACGTCGCTGACGACGTTGAGAATAATCTGAAGATGCCCGTTTCCCCAGACCTTCTTTGGAGAGCATCGGGCAACAGGTTGTACACTCCCCGTGCGGTTGGCGACGAGGCATCGGCGAAGCTTTCGCCGAGAAGGCAGGTGAGGCAGAGTGGGTTCCGAGCTGGAAAAGAGTTTGACTCACGACGTTTTGCTCGATCTGGCGGGTGAGCGGTATTTCGAGCGGGGCGAAGGCTACCATCGCGGCGGGCACGTGTACTCGCTCGTCGAGTACGACAGGGTTATCGTGGCGAAGGTCGTCGGCACTGAAGAATACCGCGTCAGGTTGTGGACCGAGGATGGCCTCGCCTACTCTTGCGACTGCCCGCTTGGGGTGGACGGGGCGTTCTGCAAACACTGCGTGGCGGTCGGGCTGGCGTGGCTGGAGGGAGACTTTTCGGAGGACACGCCGGGGGGCGCGGCCACGATGGACGACGTGCGGGTGTACCTGGATGGGCGGGAGAAGGACGAGCTGGTCGGCATCGTCATGGAGCAGGCCATGGAGGACGAGCGTCTGCGGGAGCGGCTCCTCTTGCGGTCGGCGCGGACGGGTGGCGGGACTCCAGATGCCGCCGCCTTCCGCCAGGCTATTGACAGGGTCGTAGAGCCCCCGGGCGACTACTGGGGCCATGGTTCGCCGTGGAACTACGCGCGGAAACTCGAGAGCATGGTCGAGTCGCTAGCCGAGCTGCTGAAAGAGGGCTTCGCAGCCGAGACGATAGAGTTGAGCGAGTACGGCCTCGCCGAGGTCGAGGAGAAGGCCATGGATTACGACGCGGACGGTTCCGTCCACGGCGTCCTCGAGGCTCTCGAAGACGTCCACTACGCGGCCTGCCTGGAGGCTAGGCCGGACCCGGAGGCTCTGGCGCGGCGGCTCTTCGAGTGGGAGATGGGAGGACACCACGACACGCTCTTCGATGCGGCGAATACCTACGCGGATGTGCTCGGCGAGGAGGGGCTCGCGGAGTACCGAAGGCTCGCAGGGGAGGAGTGGGCCAGGCTGCCCACCCTCGGACCCGAACGGGGGGCTTCCTGGAACTACGACCGCCGGAGGACTCGTCTGACCGGCATGATGCGGGCGCTGGCGGGCGACATCGAGGAGCTGGTCGCTGTCGAGAGCAGGGACCTTTCCCATCCACAGGCGTATCTGCGGGTAGTCGGGATCTATCACGAGGCGGGCGATGCTGACAAAGCTCTGGAGTGGGCCGAGGAGGGGATGTGGGTCTTCCCGGACCAGAAAAGCTCTGGGCTGCGCGACTTCGTGATCGAGGGCTACCACGAGCGGAGCCGCCACGCGGAGGCGATGACCCTTGCCTGGGAGCGGTACGCCGAACGTCCGCGCCTCGAGGAATACCAGCGCCTGAAGTCCCACGCCGACCGCGCCGGAGGATGGAAGACGTGGCGGGAGAAGGCGCTCGCCTCGGTGCGCGAGGATATAGCCAGGAGAAATGAAGAGGCGGGAAGCTCCTACTTCGCGCGTCCGGTGGACCACTCCACTCTGGTGGAGGTACTGCTGTGGGAGGGTGAGGTGGAGGCTGCCTGGCGCGAGGCTAAGGAGGGCGGCTGCTCGGAGGGATTATGGATCGAGCTGGCCAACCGGCGCGCACGGGACCACCAGGAGGATTCCCTCTCCATCTACGAAGCAAGGATCGAACCGCTCGTAGAACAGACCAACAACGCTGCTTACGAACAGGCTTACGAGTTGCTCCTCAAGACGCGCGCCCTGATGCAGGGTCTGGGCCGCGAGCAAGAGTTCGAGGAGTACGTGAAGCTACTCCGCGAGGAGTACAAACGCAAGCGCAACTTCATGAAGCTGCTCAGCGGTATGGAGTAGGCGCGGCGCCTCCGGTAAGTTGCCGTATACTCCTCCACCGGTCTACAATCTCCGGGTGAATGATCTTCGAGGATGGAGTTTGGGCTGTGTCTTCCGACCCCAAGACCTTGCTAACCGAAGAGGAGTACCTCGCCGTGGAGCGTCGAGCCGGGTTCAGGAGTGCGTTCCATCGGGGCGAGATGTTCGCGATGGCGGGAGCGAACCGCCGGCACAACAGGATAGTGACCAATCTGGTGACCGCGCTGGATAACCAGTTGCGGGAGCGCCCTTGCAACGTCTACTCGAACGACATGCGGGTGAAGATACCGGACACCGGGTTGTTTACCTACCCTGATCTCGTGGTGACCTGCGGGGAGGAGACGTTCGCCGATAATGAGCAGGACACCTTGCTCAACCCGTTGGTAATCTTCGAGGTCTTGTCCGATTCCACCGAAGCCTATGACCGGGGCAAGAAGTTCGAGCATTATCAGAGCATCGGTTCCCTGGCGACGTATGTACTGGTTGCTCAGGACTCTCGGAGGGTCGAGCAGTACGTGAGGCAAGAGGATGGTAGGGCCTGGATCTACACCGAAGCTCACGGAGCCGATGCGGTAGTCGAGATCGAAGCCATCACCTGTGACCTGAGGCTGGAGGACGTTTACGCGAAGGTTTAGCTCATTCGTCCAACCTGCTCCACGACGAGCCCTACCTCCGCCGCTCGCACTCGAAAGTGTACTCGTCTCCGTTGTAGTGCCAGAGTTCGAAGACTAGACGGTCCCCATCCAGCGTGGCCTCGCCTTCGCCAAAGGCATCTTCCATCTCCTCGTTCCCCTGGAAGTGGAAGTCAACGAAGTCACTGTGGGCGCTACCGTTTATCATTCCGTACATGACCCCGATTCTGTACTCGCCCTTCACGAAATCGCCCCTCTGACGGAGGGTAACGTATGGGTCTCCGGTCAGGTGCAGATACGCGGCGTCAAAATCCGGACTCGACACCACATCCCGCGTATCCGTAAAGTCCATGAGATCCTTCCTGGAGGCTACCGGCGCCAGCATAGGATCGCCTCATAAACACCGTTGAGAAGGTTTTCCGGATCTGCTGCCCTTCCTAACGGTAGTTTGTTGCTATTGGACATAGAGATGGAGTCCTTCTGCCGCAATTAGCCTACCGAGCAGCGCCCTGAGTTCTTCGGGCGGCGGCAGATCGGTATACGCCCCCCAGTATCGCAGGAGCATTACGTACGGCTGCAACCACGAGCGGATCTTCCGCAGCGCCTGTGGCCACGAC
>JACCSM010000440.1 GCA_013698525.1 Rubrobacteraceae bacterium | reverse complement strand
TTCGACAGCCGCGGGGTAACGGATATCCTGCGGTTCCGTACCTCGATGAGACCGGCGCGCTGAAACTCGCTCATCTCCTTGGAGACGGCCTCCCTGGTGGAGAAGATCATGTTCGCCAGGTCCTGGTGCGTGAGGCGTACCTTGAGGGTCGTGGCCGAACCGTCGGGCTCTCCGAAGCGCTCGCCCAGGTGCGAGAGTAATGTGGCCAGGCGCGCCGATACCTCCCTGTTCAGAAGACCTCCGATCGTCTCCTCGGACTGCCTGAAGCGCTCGGAGAAGGTAGAGAACAGCTTCAGGGCAAACTCCGGGCGGCGCTTTATGGCTTCTTTGAAGACAGACTTTCGCACCACGGCAACCCGGGCGTCGGTGACCGCCTCGGCGAAGGCATTCTGGCGGGGCGTCTCCTCAAGGCTAAGTTCGCCGAAGACGTCCCCCTCCGCCAACAGCGCGACCGTAGCCTCCTTGTAGTCGCCGTAGATCTTGTACAAGCGCACCGTGCCCTCTAGCAACACGTGAAGGTGACCATCCGGATCGCCGGGGGCATAGATGGTCTCCCCGGCCCCGAAGCGCCGCTCGGCCACCCGGATGCCCGCCCTCGCAAAATCCTCGAGGCAAAGATGAGGCTGCCCCGCGGCAGGCGCAAGGGCCTCGACGTAGTGGTTGAACATTATGGGCGCTCTCCTCTCGAAACGTTGAACCTCGTATCGCACATCACGCTGGCCCTTTCCTCGTATGACTAGAACGAGTATGGGCCGGGAGCGTCCGGGTGCCATCGGATTTTCCGACTAGCTGTGACCGGGTAATTGGGCCCAGGATCTTCGTCCCAGTTCGTCGTGGGTGGAGCGGCGTTCGCCTGGTTCGCGGCGCCGATGACGCTGCCTCTGGCGGGCGCCCGTTACGAAGGTGTATAAAGTAGAGTAGGCACCGTACGTTGGTTTGATAGGCGACTTGTAGCGGGTGGGATCGCACATGAGGGCAATCTATGGATGGTCCTGACAGACTGCGGTTGCTCGAAAGGGCGGTGACCGCCAGCACCAACTCCATCGTGATCTCCGACCCTAACCAGCCGGACTACCCACTCGTGTACGTAAACCCTGCCTTCGAGAGGACTACTGGCTACGCCTCCGAGGAGGTCTTGGGCCGCAATTGCCGCTTCCTGCAGGACGAAGACCGAGACCAGCCGGCGCTCGGAGAGCTCAGGACGGCTGTCCGCGAGGGGCGCCACTGCACCGTTGTGCTCAGGAACTACCGCAAGGACGGGACACTGTTCTGGAACGAGCTTAGCATCTACCCTGTCCGTGATGAAGAGGGACGTATGACCAGCTTCGTCGGGGTCCAGAATGACATTACCGAGCGCATCAGGGCCGACGAAATCCTTTCGGAGATCCGTCGGGCCGAACGTCGCAGGATAGCCCGGGATTTGCACGACATAGTACTCCAGGACCTCTCGGGCGCGCTTCAGTCGTTGCGGCTTACCCACCTGCAGGCCAAGAGATCCGGGACAAGTCTCGATTTCGAAGAGGAACTCGGGGCCCTCGGGCGGGCGAGCTCGGGTCTGCGCAGCGCCATCTACGACCTGAGGCGCGAGAAGGAGCGGCCGTTCCTGGAGTCGGTCGAATCGTTGGTGGAGCTGAACCAGCAGGCCACACCCGAGCGCGAGATACGATTGGTCGTCGAGGAAGGGTTCGATGTAGGTCTCTCCGGAAAGGAGAGCGTAGAGTTGTTGCGCGTACTGCAGGAGGCCCTCACAAACGTAAGGCGTCACTCCGCAGCGAGGAATGTCGAGGTGGGGTTGCGGACGGAAGACGAAGCGATTCTGATAGAGGTCGCCGACGATGGTCGGGGCTTCGATCGCGGGTCGGGTAGGGCAGGTGTCGGGCTCTCGGCCATGCGTGAGCGGGTCGAGGGTCTGGGAGGGGAGATCGAAGTGAGTAGCCGACCCGGCCGGGGCACGGAGGTTAAGGTCAGGATTCACCCGGGGGGCGGTACTCCAGATCCCGGACGTCTATGACGCCTTCCCTCACGGCGTAGATCACCGCCTGGGTCCTGTCGAAGATGTGCAGCTTCCTGTAGATGTTGGAGGTGTGGTTGCGTACCGTCTTCTCCGAGATGCCCAAAGAGTTTGCTATCTGCCTGTCGCTCATGCCATGGGCCAGGGCCTTGATGACTTCGAGTTCCCTCTCGGTCAGCGGCGGAGCGAGATGAGTACCCCCCGCGGGCCTGCCGCCCTCGAAGGTGTTGAGCATCTTCTGGGCGAGGTCTGGGGCGACTATGGTATCCCCCGCATAGACCGTGTGGATCGCACGCGAGAGATCCTCGGGTTCTGAGTCCTTTAGTAGGTAGCCCTGCGCGCCCGCCTTTATGCCCTCGAAGACGTGCTCGTCTTCTTCGTGGCCCGTGAGGATGACTACCGCGGTCTGCGGCAGAAGATCCTTGATCTCGCGCGTGGCGCTGATGCCGTCCATCTTCGGCATGGAGATGTCCATCAGGACGACGTCCGGCTCTTCCTTGCGGCAGAGCGCGATGGCCTCCTCGCCGTTGTATGCTACACCTACCACCTCGACGCCGGGCAACATGTCTACGAGGCCGGAGAGACCCTTCGTGAAAAGCCGCTGGTCGTCCACTACCGCCACGCGGATGATATCTTCGCCTACTTTGTTCAAATACCTCACGCCCTTTGCCGCTTCGAATTCCGGTCCGACTCTAACTGTATCCGCTGTCCACCGAGCGTGTCACAGATGAACCGGTGGAGATCCTAAGTACTTCGCCCCTTGAATGATCGTCAGCGCGGGCAGCGTTGTCGACGGATTTTTGGACCACGCCAAGCTGGGTAATTCTGGGTAGGTCATCCGACCCATTGTGCGCATGTACTATTAAAGCCAGAAGATGCGGATCTGCCAGCTGCTCTTTTCGAGCTGCGGCCGACAGAGAGGAGTGGCGCGATGACCCTTACGATCGGTACTGGACCGTTCGGTGATCAGGGCGAGAAGACGTTCAATTTCGAGGTGCGTGCGCCAAGAGACCACGTGCTGTTCTTCGAGGATTCTCCGCGCCGGGTGCGGGTAATGTTCGCTGGCGAGACCGTGGCTGACAGCAGGCGGGTAAAGCTCATGCACGAGAAGGGATACCTGCCGGTCTACTACTTCCCCAGGGCGGATGTGCGGATGGACCTTCTCGAGGCCACGGACCACACGACGCACTGCCCTTTCAAAGGCGACGCCTCCTACTGGTCGGTGCCGGTTGGCGACCGCGTCGCGGAGAACGCCGTGTGGGGCTACCCGGAGCCCATAGACTCTGCCCCGCCGCTCGCGGGCTACCTGGCGTTCTATTGGAACAGGATGGATCATTGGTATGAAGAGGACGAGGAGGTCTTCGTCCATCCCCGAGACCCCTATCATCGCGTTGACGTCCTGCAGAGCTCCAGGCACGTCAAGGTCCTCGTCAACGGGGAGGTCGTGGCGGAGACGGATCGTCCCAGGATCCTCTTCGAGACCGGTCTGCCGCCTCGCTACTATGTCCCTCCTGAAGACGTCCGTTACGACGTACTGCTCCCTAGCGACAAGAATACGCAGTGTCCCTACAAGGGGATTGCCTCTTACCACTCGGTGCAGGCTGGCGGTGAGACCAGGGAAGCAGTCGTCTGGTATTACCCGAACCCCATACCCGCCGCCGCCGACATAGAAGGCCATCTGTGCTTCTTCAATGAGAAGGTAGATCTGGA
>JACCSM010000427.1 GCA_013698525.1 Rubrobacteraceae bacterium | reverse complement strand
AGAAGCACACCCAGGCCCTGATCGCCTTGGCTCGCCGGAGGGTCAACGTCCTGTGGGCGATGCTGCGCGACGAGACCACCTTCGAGGTCCCGCCTGCAGCTTGACATTTTCATAGAGATTCCTTTCGCCTCTCGGCTGACTCTCTTGACCTGCTTATAGCTCTTAGTGGTCGCGGAACATTGCCAACTCGATATAGACCTGCGTGAGTATAGCGAAAATATAAGCCTGCAAGACGGCCACAAAGATCTCGAACCCATAGAACACCACGGACAGGGGCACGGAGATTATTGCAACGAAGGTACCGAAGTACAGGATGAGCCCGAGGAAGACGTAGATGATCAGGTGCCCAGCCAGGATGTTGGCGTACAACCGCATCCCGAGCGTGAGGGGCTTTGTAAACTCGCCGAGAACTTCGATCCCCCACATGAAAGGCACCATGACCGGCTTGAGCGGCAACCCTGGAGGCGCGAAGCTCTTGAGATAGGTCCCTGCGCCGTTGCGCCTGAAGCCTTCGTACTGGGTGAGGATGAACGTGAGCAGCGCCAGCATCAACGTAAACGAGATGTTCGCTGTGACTGGGTAGGTATTGGGGATGAGCCCGATCAGGTTGAGCACAAGGATGAACACGAAGAGGGAGAGGGTGTAAGGGAACCACTTCCTTCCCTCCTCACCGACCTGCCCGCCGAGGTTGCGCCCGAATCCGTAGACCTCCTCGACAATAACCTGGTAGGCGCCTGGCCTGTCCTTGAGCAACCGGCTGCCCACGAACAGTATAAGGAACGTCACGGCCGCCCCGAACCACAAGAACCAGATGCTCTTGTTGATCGAGATGTCTACCGGCCCTATGTGCAGCGGTATCTCCCAGGCGTGCCTGGCGGCCTCGAAGGTGTGCAGAATCTTCGTTCGTAGCGCGTCCTGGCTTACCTGCGCCAGAGTACCGGTCAAACCTCCGTCCTCCGTTCTACTGTTTCGCGTGTCGCCTCACGCCTAATGCTCGCGTGGCTGATCTTCAACGCCCCTGGCAGGAGCACGATGTTCTCGGCCAGATAGACCCCGGCGAATCCCCCAAGCATCGGCAGCACGGGCCAGAGTCCGAGATAGGCGGGAACGCCTAAAGCGCCGGCCGCGAGAAGGCACCGTCCCGCGAAGGAGAAGGCCCCTACCATCATACCGACCGTCATGCTTGGTCCCCACAACAACGAGACCGTAAGCGCCGTCGAAAGCAGGCTAACGAGTCCTATCCCTACCCCGTAAGCAAAGGCTTCGGCATGGGCGACGCCGTAGAGATACATAAGCAACGCCGCGACAGGGACCATCAAGGCGGAGATCCAAGCCGCACATCGGAAAGCCAGCCGCCAGTGGTCGCCCATCAGCCGCCCAACTTCTGGAGCGCCCTGTACACGTAGAACATCCCCCCGACGAACCCTGCCGCGAGCCCGATCAGGAGGAACAAAGGAAGCGTACCGGCCAGCCTGTCCAAAAAGAAACCGATCACGGTGGGGAGACCGAAGATCAACATGAGCGTGACTCCAAGACCTACGAAACGAGCGTAGTTGCCGCTCGCGTCGTTCCGTTGAGATCTGGTGTCGGGCATCACCCGAACTATACCTTACAGGCCAAATTGTTGCAATCAGTGTCAATCTCCCTGGGACACATCCTTCGTCACACTCGCCCCCTCTCGTCTCTACTCTTCTCTCATGGCTTCCTGTTAACATGATAGCCTGTTATTGACGTGACGTCAATAGACACGGTGTCAATAACGCGGTACATTGTCTCTCATTGGAAGCTGGTGGTCTAAGGAGTGATGATGAGGTGAGCGGGGAGCGGCGCAGGCGACGCAGGCCTGAGGAGGCCGAGCGGGCGATACTGGCTGCGGCGCGGGCGTTTCTGGAGGAACGTCCTTTCAGGGAGATGACTGTGGAGGGGGTTATGGTCCGCACCGGGTTATCCAGGCCGGCCTTCTACGCGTATTTCAGGGACCGTTACGACCTCGTCACGCGTCTACTCGAGGGTGTTGGCGGTCTGCTGTTCGCGCTGGACTGGCGCTGGCTATCTGGTGGGGCTGACGGGGGCGAAGCCAGGGAGGTTTTGGTCGAAGCGTTGCGAGCGGGTTCCCAGACCTTCGTCGAGTACGGGCCTGTTTTGCGGGCGATCGCCGACGCGGCTGGCTACGATGCCAGGGTCGAAGAGGTCTACAGGTACGGTCTGATCGAACGCCTGGTCGCTGCGGTTGGGACCCGCATCTCGCGCGACGTCGAGGCCGGCATCTCGCCGGGCGAGCTCGACCCCGAAGAGACGGCGCGGGCGCTGGTGCTCATGACCGAGCGTTACCTGCTAGACGCCTTCGGGCGTCCCGAGCGCCGGCCTTCGCGCCGGGAGAGCGCGGCGGTCTTCGGCACCATTGAGGAGATCTGGGTCAGGACGTTGTATGGTCGGGAGTGAACCGGACCATGGCGAGTCCGCCCTCCGTGGCGAGTTCCATCGCCAGGGGGTCGGGGTAGCCGCCCGAGTAGTGGACCACTTCGATACCGGCGTTCATGATCATCTTCACGCACATCAGGCACGGCTGGTGTGTGCAGTAGATCGAGGCGCCTGTTACAGAGACCCCGTGGTAGGCGGCCTGGATGATGGCGTTCTGCTCCGCGTGGAGCGTACGTTGGCAGCTCTCGCGGCCGTCAACGATCCGGATGAGGCATCC
>JACCSM010000410.1 GCA_013698525.1 Rubrobacteraceae bacterium | reverse complement strand
CGAGGGCGTCAGGGTTCGCGTAGCCCTTCTCCTGTATCTCCTGCTCCGTCATAATCTCTCCTCACTCGATTTTCGACCTCACGAGCGCACATTCTAACGTATCTCCGATAGAGTTTGTCGAGTTTATTGGCGGGAGCGGGCCAGGCATGTGGAGGCTTCGTCCCTAGGATGGATTCGGGAGTATACTGCTCTTCCACGAAAGCACACGGAGGGTAGAAGACTTTGATCGACGCGGTGGTCTACGACGACGCGAGACGCGAGGAGTTGTACGAGCTGGCGCGGAAGGCGTGCGCTGATCCCGCACCGGCGATGAGGGCAGCGGCCGAGGTCCGCGACCTGGCCTTCGGCCCGCGCATCACCTACTCGCGAAAGGTCTTCATCCCGCTCACGAAGCTGTGCAGGGACAACTGCGGCTACTGCACCTTCGCCCACCCGCCGCGTCAGGGGGAGCGGGCCTATCTGACGCCTGAGGAGGTGCTCGGGATCGCCCGCGTGGGCGCGGAGGCGGGCTGCAAGGAGGCCCTCTTCACGCTCGGTGACAAGCCGGAGAAGCGCTACCCTGAGGCGCGGCGCGAACTGCGAGAGCTCGGTTTCGGGAGCACAATCGAGTACCTCATCCACGTCTGCCGGCTCGTAACGGAGGAGACGGGGCTCCTGCCACACGCCAACCCAGGGGTGCTCGCCGAAGAGGAGATCAGGGACCTCAGGCACGTCGCCGTCTCGCAGGGGATCATGTTAGAGCAGGCCTCAGAGCGTTTGCTCGGGCCGAACATGGCCCATTGGGCCTCCCCGGACAAGGTGCCAGCCAAAAGGCTCGACACGATAGACGCCGCCGGCAGGCTCGGGGTACCCTTCACGACGGGGATCCTGATCGGGATCGGCGAGACGGTCGAAGAGCGGATAGACACCCTGCTCGCCATAAGGGAGGCGCACGAGCGGCACGGCCACATCCACGAGTGCATCGTCCAGAACTTCAGGGCAAAGCCGGGTACCCGCATGGCCCTCTCGCCGGAACCTTCGGAGACCGAGATGCTCGCCACCATCGCGCTGGCGCGTCTGATCCTTCCTCCTGACGTGACGGTGCAGGCACCGCCGAACCTCGCGGAGGACGGAGAGGACGGAATGTCTTCGTACGCACGCTACATCGACGCAGGCATCAACGACTGGGGCGGCGTCTCCCCCGTCACCCCCGACCATGTCAACCCCGAGCGCCCGTGGCCCCATCTCGAAGAACTGGAGCGGGCCACAGAGAGCAAGGGCTACCTGCTCCTCGAACGCCTCGCCCTCCATCCCTCCTATGCCAGGGAGGCCGAGACCTGGGTGGACGAGAAGCTCCGCTCCTGGGTGTGGGCCGGGATGGACGCGGAGGGCTTCGCGAGGGTCGAGGCCTGGGCGCCTGGTTCCGTGGAGGAGATTCCCTCCAGGACCGTCGCGGAGTCACAGGGGCGACGCCCATCGAAGGTGCGTCCCGAGTTCGCGCGGGCGCTCGCAGACGCTGGAGAGAGGGACCTGGACGAAGGGGAGATCTCCTTACTCTTCACGGCGCGGGGCACCGAGCTCGCCGAGTTGTGCCGCGTCGCGGACGGGCTCAGGCGCGAGGTCAACGGCGACGAGGTAACCTACGTCGTAAACAGGAACATCAACTACACGAACCAGTGCTACTTCAGATGCCGCTTCTGCGCATTCTCCAAGGGTCCTAAGTCTTTGAACCTGCGTGGCGAACCGTATCTCCTGGATGCGGCCGAGGTCGCGCGACGTGCCCGTGAAGCCTGGGAGAAGGGCGCCACGGAGGTGTGCATGCAGGGCGGCATCCACAGCCGATTCACGGGCAACAGCTACCTCGAGTACCTGCGGGCAGTCAAAGAAGAGGTGCCAGGGATGCACGTCCACGCCTTCACGCCCTTGGAGGTATCGCAGGGGGCTCGGACGCTCGGGCTCTCCGTCGAGGCGTTTTTGGAGGAGCTCAAGGAGGCGGGGTTGGGGACGTTGCCTGGCACGGCTGCCGAGATACTCGACGACGAGGTCAGGGCCATCATCTGCCCCGACAAGATCGACACGGCCGGATGGTCCGACGTCATGCGCGCCGCGCACGCCATCGGGTTGCGCTCGACGACGACGATCATGTTCGGCCACGTCGAAGGGCCGGTCAACTGGGCGAGGCACCTTCTTGTTCTGCGCGAGATACAGGCCGAGACGGGTGGTTTCACCGAGTTCGTGCCGCTGCCTTTCGTGCACATGGGCGCGCCGCTCTTCCTGCAGGGACGCTCCCGCAAGGGCCCGACCTTCGCAGAAGCGCTCAAGATGCACGCGGTCAGCAGAATAGCGCTGCACGGCTACATAGACAACGTCCAGGTCTCGTGGGTCAAGATGGGTGTGGAGGGCGCCAAGGCGTGCCTGGAGGCCGGCTGCAACGACCTCGGCGGCACGCTGATGAACGAGAACATCTCGCGCGCCGCAGGAGCCAGCCACGGCCAGGAGATGCTGCCTGCGGAACTCGAAGCCATGATCCGGGACGCGGGCCGCATCCCCCGCCGCCGCACCACGCTCTATGGTGTACCGCAGCGGGAATACTCCGTAGGGTGAGCGACTACCTCACAGCGGTTTCCTGAAGGGTTGACCCTTCAGGAAACCACGCTGGTCAGCCAGCAGCACTTCAGCAATGAAAAGCTGACACCTAACTTTTGCGCAAAAAACGGGGGGTCGCACTTTCACAAGCCCCTTCGAACCCCTCGAAAACACCCCGATGCCCCCCGGAAAAAGGCGGCGAGCCGCCCGAGGGCGGGCTCCGGGAGTCCGAGAGAGGTCTCCACGCGCTTCGTCGGCGAGAAAGACGCTCCCGAAGGGGCGAATCGGCGGCGAAATGACGGCGAGCGAAGTGGATGGCACACTATTTTGCGCGAAAATTAAGTGACAAGCTGAAATGCTCGGTAGCACCCCATGGAGGCGTGGACGGGGGCTGTATTGAACTACGTGCGGGTCCTGCGGCACCCTTGTTTGGTACCTGACCTCCAGACAAGGGATGTATCCGCATGGACCCGCACCAAAGATGGTGCCACAATCACCACTGCCGCGCCTACGGCCGCGTTGGTGAAGGCCACGTCGTCATTCACAGCCAGAAGGAGCGCCGCTATCGTTGCAAGCGTTGTGGACGGACCTTTTCCGAGACAAAAGGCACCGCCCTCTACCGGATGCACAAGCCGCAGTGGTTGGTACTGGCGGTTCTGACGTTGCTCTCCTACGGCTGCCCACTGCAGGCTATCGTTGCCGCCTTCGGTCTCGATGAGCGTACCCCGTCGCCCGCTCTGGCAAAGAGAGTCCGCTTGGCAGTGCAAATGGGTCCACGAGCACCTCGTAGAGGCCGGGAGGGTAGAGCTACTACAGGTGCAGGCCGACGAGATCAGGATCAAGGCGGTCGGCGGGATCTACTGGTTGGCTTCCGCCCTTGAGGTGAGGAGCAGGCTATGGCTGGGTGGCGTGATCAGCCGACATCGCGAACGCTTTCTGATCAAGAGTCTACTCCTCCGGGTGCGCGCCTGTGGGTCAGTAGAGAAGATCCTGCTGGTAACCGACGGACTCGCCAGCTACGCATCTCAGGCCCTGAAGGTCTTCAGGGAGCCTATCCGGAGCGGTAAAGTTGGCCGCCCGAGGCTGGTTGTGGCCGAAGGGGTGATGGTCGCGAGAGTCAAAAAGCGCCACCAGCGTAAGCGAGTAGTGGGAGTGGTCAGGGAGGTCGTCCACGGAGCACAGGCGGCGGTGCTTTGTAGGGTGATCGGGACGCAGCGCTCGATACTAGCGTTGATCAATACCGCCTACATCGAGCGCCTGCAGGCCACCTTCCGCGCCCGGCTGGCTCCTCTGGTGCGTCGGACTCGCGCCGGGGCACACAAGCATTGTACGCTAGAAGCGGGGATGTGGCTGGTGGGCAGTTGCTACAACCTCTTATGGGCACATCGCTCTCTTGGAGAGGAGCGCACCCCGGCGATGGCAGCGGGGCTTACAGATCATCGTTGGTCGATGGAGGAGTTGTTGACGTTTGCGGTGCCACCCGCCGAACTGCCCAGATGGCGTGGGCGAAAGCCGAAGTGGCTGCTGGAAGCCGAGGATGTAGCCTGACCAC
>JACCSM010000395.1 GCA_013698525.1 Rubrobacteraceae bacterium | reverse complement strand
GGGCCGCCGGTTGTCCCACCAGTCCCGTCGAGATCGGGCTCGGCTGGGAGGACTTCGGGGCGACGTACTCGAGGGCGCGGACGATCCGCAAGCGCTATACAGTCCTCGACCTGACCTTCGAGGCCGGTATCCTCGATGAGTGCGTCGACGAACTGTTCGCACCGGAGGGCTTCTGGGGCCATGCGACTCGTCACACAGGTGGCCGGATGTCCCTGCAGGAGGGAGAAGAATGACGACCGTAAGTGTTCTCGGCTCTGGCATAATGGCCACGGCCCTCGCCTTTCCGCTCTCGGACAACGGCCACGATGTGCGTCTGATCGGCACTCACCTCGACCGCGAGATCATCGACAGCATCAAGGAGAGGGGTGTGCATCCTGGCCTCGACCTCGAGGTCCCCCAGGCGGCCAGCGCCTTCCAGCTCGAGGAGGCCGAGGAGGCGTTCGATGGCGCCGATGTCGTCATGAGCGGCGTCAACTCGTTCGGGGTGCGCTGGGCCGGCGAACAACTCTCTTCGCTGCTCGAGCCTGGTATGCATGTGCTCTCCATCGCCAAGGGGATGGAGGCCACGGAGGGCGGCGACCTGCGCATCCTCCCCGAGGTGCTCGCCGGGGAGGTGCCCGAGGGCCTGCGGGAGCAGGTGTCCTGGTCGGCCATCGCAGGGCCTTCCATCGCCGGTGAGGTCGCCGTGCGGCGGGATACGTGCGTGGTCTTTGCGGGACGCGACGCTGGCGTGTTGGAGGAGATGTCGGGCCTCTTCCGTACCCCCAACTATCATGTGTGGACCTCGACCGACTTCGTCGGCGTCGAGGTATGCGCGGCGGCCAAGAACTGCTACGCTCTCGGGGCCGGTTTCATGGAAGGCATACTCGACCGTGAGAACGAGTCTGAATCGCAGTACCGCAACTACGACTACGGGGCCGCGCTCTTCGGCCAGGCGACGCGGGAGTTTGGGCGGTTCATGGAACTGCTTGGCGGCGAGTCCGAGACGCCATACGGGTTGGCCGGGGTCGGGGACATGTTCGTCACCAGCATGGGAGGGCGTAACGTGAAGGTGGGCCGGCTCATCGGCTCGGGGCTGCGGTTCTCGGAGGCGCGCGAGCGCATGCCGGGGGTGACGCTCGAAGGGGCGGCGGCCATCGAGGTGATCGGTGGCGCGCTTCCGAAGCTGACCGAGCGCGGTATCATCGGAGCAGAAGACTTCCCGCTGATGCGCCACCTGCACGCCGTGGTCGGGGCGGACGAGCCTTTGAACATGCCCTGGCACACTTTTTTCGGGGGCGAAGAGGATAGCAAAGCAGGGAAAGGATAGCGATGTCATCACGCATACCGCAAGACATCGAGAGGCAGGTCTTCGATCTTATCGTGGTCGGAGCCGGCATAAACGGCACAGGCATAGCACGCGACGCCGCGATGCGGGGCTTGCGGGTATTGCTACTCGACAAGGGCGACATCTCCAGCGGGACGACGCAGTGGGCGACGCGTCTGATCCACGGTGGCTTACGCTACCTGGAGCACTACGAGTTCGCGCTCGTAAGAGAGTCTTTGAGGGATAGAGAGGCCATACTGCACGTCGCGCAGCATCTGGTCAAGCCGCTCGGCTTCCTGGTTCCCATCTACGACAGGAGCTCACGCGGGCCGCTCATGATCCGGCTCGGCATGAACGTCTATGACGCCCTCTCCTACGACAGGAGCATGGAAAGGCACAAGATGCTCAGTCGCAAGAAGGTCGAGGAACGCGAACCCGGTCTCAACCCGGAAGGCTTGAAAGCGGCTGCCTTCTACTACGACGCGCAGGTGGAGTACGCAGAAAGGGTCGCCGTAGAGAACGCCATCTCCGCCCGCGACAACGGCGCGACCATAATCACCTACGCGAACGTAGAGCGCCTGATCATGGAGAACGGCGAGGTAAGGGGCGTTGAGTTCACCGACGTCTTCGAGGGTGAGAGATACGCGGCCCGTGCCCCAGTTACGGTGAACGTCGCGGGTCCCTGGGTGGATGAGATTCTCGCTGATCTTCACCGACCAGGCAACGACGAGAACGTCGGTCGCTTTATGGGTGGCACCAAGGGCAGCCATCTCATCGTGGATCCTTTCCCCGGCGCCCCTGAGGGCGAGGCCCTCTACGTCGAGGCGCGCAAAGACGGCAGGCCGTACTTTATCGTGCCGTGGAACGGAAGGTACCTGATCGGCACGACCGACCTACGCTACGAAGGGAACCTCGACCACGTCTCGGCGAGCGAGGACGAGATCCAATACCTTCTCGACGAGACCAACTACGTCATCCCCGCCGCGAAGCTCTCCCGCGAGGACGTGCTGTTTACCTACGCAGGAGTCAGGCCGCTACCCTATAACCCCGAAGGTGAGACGGGCGGCGTCACCCGTAGCCACGTCGTCTTCGACCATGCAAAGGGAGGTTCCGCGGCGGGCGGCAAGGTAAAGAGCCAAAGCGCCGAGCTGCCGCAGGTCGGGGGGCTCCTCTCTATCATCGGTGGCAAGTTGACCACCTATCTGAACCTTAGCCGCCAGACGGTCGACGCCGTCTTCGAGAAGCTGGATCGGAAGGCGCCCAAGAGCACCTCTCGCAAGGTCCCATTGCCTGGGAGCGAGACCTCGGACTTCGAGGCGTTCGCAGCCGGCTTCAGATCCGCGAGCACCATACCCGAGGTACTCTCAGGCAGGCTCCTCAAGCTCTACGGCGTCAGGGCCGCCGAGGTCCTGAAAGTGGGCGAAGACGACCCAGAGCTCCTTACGCCCCTCTCCTCCATCGTAAGCGTCGAAACGGCGTTGATCGGGGCCGAGGTGATCTGGGCTCTCCGCGAGGAGATGGCCCAGACGCTCTCCGACGTACTCTTGAGGCGCACGATGGTTGGTTACGGTCCCAGAGTCGGCCTTGACGTCGCCGACGCCGCCGCCCAGGTCGCTGTCAAACATCTCGGATGGGAAGATGAGCGCGCCGAACGCGAAGTGCGGGAGTACCGCGAGTGGATCGAACGCTACACCCCCAAAGAGTTCAGGGACCGCGAATCGTCGCGAGCGTAGGGCGGATTGCTTCCAGCGGGCGCCCCGATCACTCTCTCGATCCGTGCAGCGCTACGGGTGTAGCGTCCTCCCTCCCTGGGTAGATAGTCTCCAGTGCGCAAGCCCATAGGGAAGGAGTAAAGAACATGGTGGACCGAGGAAAGGCCCGCGACGTCAACGAGGCAGCCCGGCGCTTTGCCGAGACCCTCGCCGAGTCATACAGGGTCGTCTACGGGCAGGCCGCCGAGTCGGGGGAGCGCCAGCAACGTCTGGCCCAGGAGTTCTCCGAGCTGGTGGCCAACAACCTCAGGGAGCAGGCCGAAGGCGGCCGCTCGGGTGCCCAGCGACTCTCCGAGCAGGCAGACAGGCAGCAGGAGGCCGGACGGGCGTTGGCACAGGAATCCGTCGAGGCCTACATGGACTTCCTGGACGCCTCCTTCTCCCAGTACCGGGCGGGGGCGATGGCGAGCGGGCGGACCGCGGCAGGCGTGGTGGGAGCGGCGACAGGCGCCGTGACCGACGCCACAGCCCGCACCATGGACGCCGCGACCTTGGGCGCCCAGCGGACCGCTGAGACTGCCACCTTCCCGATAGCCGGCTACGACGAGATGAACGTAGAGGAGATCTCAGAGAGAGTAGACGCTCTCACCGACGAGCAGGTCCGGCGACTCAGGGACTACGAGAGGGCAAACCAGAACCGCAAGACCTTGATAGAGCGCTTCGAGAGCAGGCTCAGAGCCTCCTCGTAGGAGGGCCGCGCGGCCACGTCCGGCGGAGGGGCCTGGTGCCTCGGCCCCTCTCTGCTCCTCCCGTGCGGGTAGGGTGACGCTCTGGGCTTTGACCGCACTGAGAGCCTTCTCTGCGCTAATTCTTTCTAGCCATCTCCAATAGCGAGGTCTTCTGGGGCCATCCTCGGCCCTTTTTCGGCGTGATCCAGGATATGCACCTGGGACAACACATGTGAAGGTAGGGGAACCTCTCATGGAGGTTCGCTTCAGGCTTCAGTAGATGGCATCATGCTTGCGGTGGAAAGGAGACCCCGCTGCAGCTGAAGCGGGAGGAAAGGGGAGGTCAACATGGCCCTCCATATCACGACAGAGTCTGGGAAGCGTTCGAAGACGACAGGTTGGTTGACGGCGTCGCAGTCCTGCTCCAAAATGTAGTGCTCGCCATCACTGTAGCCAGTATGACACTAGCGTTGACGCTGGTCGGTAGGGTTTTCAGTGTAGCGTTGTGGAACCAGGTGTGAGGGAAACTGCTCGAGAAGGTCCGTTTACATGCTCGTGAGTCGGGAGGTTTGAGATGGGGAAGACGGAGAGGGAGCCAATCGCCATAATCGGTATTGGCTGCCGGTTCCCGAGCGCGAAGGGTCCCGAGTCTTTCTGGCACCTTCTGCGCGAAGGAGTGGACGCTATCACGGAGATTCCTTCCGAGCGATTCGACGTTGGCGATGTGTACGATCCCAAGCCAGGAATACCAGGCAAGCTCAACACCAAGTGGGGCGGCTTTCTGGAAGGGGTTGACGAGTTCGACCCCTACTTCTTCGGAATCTCATCCCGCGAAGCCGCCGCCATGGATCCCCAGCAGCGGGTGTTGCTAGAGGTGGCTTGGGAGGCCATCGAGGACGCCGGGCTGGTGCCTGAGAAGCTGGACGTCGGCCGGATCGGGGTGTTCGCGGGCACGTGCAACAGCGACTACGGAAACCTGCTCGAGGACTCCGCCGACATAGACATCTACTTCGCCGGGGGGAACGCCTTGAGCGTACTCTCCGGACGCCTCTCCTACGCGCTCGGTCTGCAGGGGCCCAGCATGACGGTGGACACCGCATGCTCCACGTCGCTCGTCGCGGTCCACCTCGCGTGCCAGAGCCTGTATTCCGGGGAGAGCGCCGTGGCCCTCGCCGGGGGGGTGAACCTGATCTTCAGCCCCGAACCCTACATAGCCTTCTCTACGGCGCAGATGCTCGCGCCCGACGGGCGCTGCAAGTTCGGCGACTCGCGCGCCGACGGCTTCGTGCGTAGCGAGGGCGCCGGGATGGTCGTGCTCAAGCGGCTGTCCTCGGCCCTCGCCGATGGGGATCCCATCTACGCCGTTATCCGGGGCAGTGCGGTAAACAACGATGGCGACTCCGGTGGCCTGCTGATGACACCGAGCCGCCCGGGCCAGGAGGCAGTCTTCGAGGAGGCCTACCGGAGCGCTGGTGTCTCGCCGGGTGAGGTCCAGTATGTGGAGGCCCACGGCACGGGCACGTCGGTGGGCGACCCCGTCGAGATGCAAGCCCTTGGGGCGGTGATCGGAGAGGGGCGGCCTGATGACCATCCTTGCGTCGTCGGCTCCGTGAAGACGAACATCGGGCACACCGAGGGGGCGGCCGGGGTGGCCGGCCTGATCAAAGTCGCCCTCGCCCTCAAACACAAGACTATACCGCCAAGCCTGCACCTGCGGGCACCCAACCCCAACATCCCCTGGCAGAACCTCCCCCTTACGGTGCAGCGGGAGCTCAGCCCCTGGCCGCCCTCCCCAGGACCCGCCCGCGCCGGGGTGAGCTCCTTCGGGATCTCAGGCACCAATGCCCACGTCGTTCTAGAGGAGGCCCCCGAGGCCCCGCCAGCGGAAGCAGAAGTGGTCGCCACAGCCCACCTGTTGCCCCTGTCTGCCCACAGTCCCGAGGTCCTCGAGGACACGGCGCGCGCCTACATAGGGTTCCTGCGCACCGAGGAAGGTGCTCTCTCCTCCTTGCAAGACATTTGCTACACCGCCGGCGCCAGGAGAACCCACCACGCCCACCGGCTAGCCATGGTGGGCAGCTCTCCCGTGAGCAGCTCGCTGAGCATTTAGAGGCATTCCTCGAAGGCGGGGCCCGCCCTGACATGTCGTCAGGCCGCAAGCTCGGCGACCAACGGCGCAAGCTCGTCTTTGTATTCTCGGGGCAGGGATCGCAGTGGGTCGGCATGGGACGGATGCTCTTGGAGCAGGAACCCGCGTTCCGGGAGGCGATGGAGATCTGCGACCTGGCGATCCGGAAGTACACGGGCTGGTCCATTTTGGAGGAGCTGGCCGCTGACGAAGCACATTCCCGATTGTCCGAAGTTGATGTCGTCCAGCCCGCCATCTTTGCGGTGCAGGTGTCCCTGGCGGCCCTGTGGCGCTCATGGGGCGTCGAGCCTGACGCGGTGGTTGGCCAGAGCTTGGGCGAGGTGGCGGCGGCCCACGTGGCTGGAGCCTTGACCCTGGAAGACGCGGCGCGCGTGATCTGCCGCCGGAGCCAACTGGTGAAAAGGACCAGCGGGCATGGCAGCATGGCTGTTGTGCAGCTCCCGCTCGAGGAGGCGGAGCGCGCCATATCAGGCCGCGAAGATCGGATCTCGGTCGCAGTCAACAGCAGCCCCTACTCCACCGTGCTCTCGGGGGAGGTGGCGGCGCTCGAAGAAGTCCTGGCCGAACTCGAGCGCCAAGACGTTTTCGTCCGCCGGATCCGGGTAGATTACGCCTCTCACAGCCCGCAGGTGGACCCACTTCGTCCCGACCTGTTAGAGGCTCTGGAAGGCATACGCTCCCACTCCTCCTCTGTGACCCTCTACTCGACGGTGACGGGTGAGATCGAGGACGGCCTTACGCTCGACGCCGCTTACTGGGCGCGGAATCTGAGGCAGCCGGTGCTCTTGTCGAAGGCCGTGGAGCGGCTGCTCGAAGACGGCCACGACGTCTTCGTGGAGGTCAGCCCCCACCCCATCCTCCTGAGCTCAGTCGAGCAATGCCTGCGCCACCACGGCCGTGAAGGGATCACTTTGCCCTCCCTGCGGGAGAACGAAGGGCGGGCGGCGCCTCTTGGCTCGTTTGGGGCACTCTACACGTTGGGGCACCCGGTTGACTGGGACAAACTCTACCGCTCCAAGAGCCGGTGCGCCCGGCTGCCTTCCTACCGCTGGCAGGGCGAGCGCTTCTGGCTGCATGACCAGGATCCCGTACGAAACGGAGACGGCAGGGCACGTCTGAACGGCAGAAGGCGCCTCTTGGGTATGCACCTACGATCCGCTGCCGATCCAGGAACGCACTACTGGGAAACGGACCTTGGTGTAGAAACGTTCGGCTATCTGGGCGATCACCGCGTCCAAGGGCTCGCCGTGCTGCCGGCCGCGGGATTCGCCGGGATGGTCCTCTCGGCGGCTGAGGAAGCGCTGGGACCCGGGGATCACACGCTGGAGGACATGAGCTTCGAGAAAGCGCTCTTCCTTCCCGAGCAGGGAGCCAGGGCTGTGCAGCTCGTCCTCTCCGCTCGGAGTGTCGGAGAGACTTCCTTCCGGTTCTTCAGTATGGAAGAGAATGCCACGCAGCCCGACGCGTCGTGGACGCCGCACGCGGCGGGTAGGATCCGCCACCACTACTCTCAGGCCAACGGGCATGCCGACCAGGCACTGCGGCATCACGAATCTCCTGAGGAGCTCATGGTGCGGTGCCAGGAGGCCATCGCCGGCACTGATCTGTACGAGGGGTTGCGAGAGCGGGGGCTCGAGTACGGGCCGAGCTTCCGGGGCGTGGAGCGGCTCTGGCGCCGGGACGGCGAAGCCTTGGGCCAACTACAGCTCACGGAGGCGGTCGCCACGCAGAAAAACGGCCACAAGATTCACCCCGCTCTGCTGGACGCATGCTTCCAGGTACTGGCCGCCGCCCTGCCAAAGGGGAGCGCGGAAGGGGACGATCTCTACCTCCCGGTAAGCTTGGCCAGGCTCCACCTCAACGACCTCCCTGACGCTGAGCTGTGGGCTCACGCCCTCATGAAGACGGACGCGCCGGCGGACGCCAATTATCTCGAGGGCGACGTGTTCCTGCTCGACGAGAGCGGGCAGGTTCTGTTGGAAGCCTCGGGACTTCGCCTCCAGCGCCTCGAACGCGATGCCCGGCGTGAGAACGAGCAGAAAGACCTCGACGACTGGCTGTACGAGGTGCGGTGGGAGCCGAAGGAGCTCCCTGAGCAGGACAAAGCCCCTGCCCCCTCACCTGCCGCCCAGCGCGCGAGCTGGCTTATCTTCGCCGACGCAGGCGGGGTCGGGCAGGCACTCCAGAGATTCCTGGAAGAGCGTGGCGAAGCCTGCGTCTCGGTCTCCCCTGGGGATGAGTACAGGGAAGAGGGACCGGGGTGCTATCGGCTCGACCCTGCCGATCCCGAACATTTCCGGCGCCTGCTCGCCGACCTCACGGAGGCTGACTCGTTGCCCCTAAGAGGCGTCACGTACCTGTGGGGCCTCGAATCAAGTCCGCCTCCCGATGCCCTCATCGAGTCCTTAGAAGAAGCACGGGCGCTGGGGTGCACCGGCGTGCTGCACCTGACGCAGGCTTTGACGAGGTTGGACGTCGCGCCCCGGCTCTGGCTGGTGACGCGCGGGACCCAGCCCGTGGGGGACGAACCCGTGTCCGTCGACCAGGCACCGCTGTGGGGCCTGGGAAAGGTCATATCTCTGGAACACCCTGAGTTCGCCTGCACCAAGGTGGACCTGGGCTTATCGGAGGAGGTCCAGTCGCTCTTCCGGGAGCTCTGGATCGAAGACGGGGAAGACCAGATCGCGCTGCGCGGCGGCGAGCGTTATGTGCCCAGGGTGGTGCGGTGCTCGCCCGAAGCCGTTGAAGAGAGGCGGACCACGGTGTCCACGGACGAGCCGTTCCGGTTGGAGGTGACGAAGCCAGGCATTCTGGACGAGATGACGCTGCGGGAGACCGACCGCAGGGAGCCTGAACCTGGAGAGGTAGAGATCCAGGTTCGTGCGGTCGGCCTGAATTTCAGGGACGTCCTGATCGCGATGGACCTCATCCCTCCACTGTACAAGGATTCTCTGGACGTCGGGTTCGAGTGTGTGGGGGAGATCGTGGCGGTCGGGGCAGGCGTCGAGAGCCTGGAGGTAGGGGACAGCGTGATCGCCTTAGCCCCTGGATGCCTGGGTTCCTTCGTTACGGCTGACTCCTCTTTCGTGATGCCCAAGCCTGCCCACTTGAGCTTCGAAGAGGCAGCGACGCTGCCGATCGCCTTTTTCACTGCGCATTACGCCTTGAACCGCCTGGGTAGGCTCGAGGAGGGCGAGCGGGTCCTGATCCACGCGGCTGCCGGAGGAGTCGGGCTGGCTGCGGTACGGATCGCCCAGCGGGAAGGCGCTGAAATCTTCGCCACGGCGGGTAGCCCTGAGAAACGGGAATTTTTGAGGTCTCTGGGAATCCACAACGTTATGGACTCGAGGTCCGTCCATTTCGCAGACGAGGTGATGGAGCTGACGGGCGGCGAGGGCGTAGATGTAGTGTTGAACTCCCTGGCGGGGGAGTTCATCCCCAAGAGCCTGTCGACGCTCCGGCCAGGAGGGCGCTTCCTCGAGATCGGCAAGGTCGACTTCTTGCAACACACGCGGCTGGACCTTTGGCTGCTCAGGAGTAACATCTCGTTCTTCGCCATAGACCTCTCTGAGCATCTGCTGAAGCGGCCAGACCTCTGCAACGCCATACTGCGCGAGGCCTTACAGTTCTTCGAGGAAGGCTCGCTCGAAACCCTGCCCTTCGAGACCTTCCCGATATCTCGAGCCGTGGATGCCTTCCGCTACATGGCGCAGGCCAAGCACATCGGCAAGGTCGTGGTGTCGCTGGAAGAGGATGAGGTGCCGGTCGTCCCATCCACCAAGCGCCCTGCCATCAGCCCGGACGGCACCTACCTCGTAACCGGCGGTGCCGGCGGCCTCGGCCTCTCCACTGCCGAGTGGCTGGTCGAGCAGGGGCGCGGCACCTGCTCCTGACAGGTCGGAGCGGCGCCGCTTCCGAGGCGGCCACGCAAGCTGTAGCAAAGATGAGGGCCGACGGTGTAGATGTGGTCGTCGCGAAGGCTGATGTCTCCGATGAACGTCAGGTGGCCGGCGTGATCGAGGAGATCCGACACTCCATGCCGCCGTTGCGCGGCGTGGTCCACGCCGCGGGGATCCTGGACGACGGGGTCCTCATGCAGCTCGACGAGGAACGCTTCGCGACGGTCATGGCGCCCAAAGTGAACGGGGCCTGGAACCTGCACCGGCTGACGCTGGAAGACGATCTGGACTTTTTCGTGCTCTTCTCCTCGGCGGCCTCGGTGCTCGGCTCCCCGGGGCAGGGTAATTACGTGGCGGCGAACGCGTTCCTGGACGCCCTGGCCCACCACCGGCGGGCCCTCGGGATGCCGGCCCTGGCGATCAACTGGGGCGCGTGGACCGAGGTGGGCTTGGCGACGCGCTCCGACAGGGTCGAGCACCTGACGCGACAGGGCATCATGCCTTTCACCCCGGAGCAGGGGGTGCTGCTCATGGAGCGGATGCTCGAGCGAGACCTCGTTCAATGCATGGGCGTCGCCATGGACTGGGGCAAGATACTCGGCTCCTACACGCCTCCGGTGCTCTCCAGGCTCTCGGAAGAGGTACTCGCTGGGGAAGGCCCGGCCAAGAAGGATAGCTCCGTAAGGAAGGATATTTTGGCCGCCGAGCCCGAGGAGCGTCGGGGTTTGGTGGAGAGGTTCCTCGTCGAGCAGATAGCCCAGGTGCTCAAGTGCTCTCCGACCAAGGGGGACGCGTACGAGCCGCTCAACAGGTTGGGGATCGACTCCTTGATGGCCGTCGAACTGAAGAACCGGGTGGAAGCTGACCTCGAGACCTCCTTGCCGGTGACGGCGTTGCTCCAGGGGCCGAGCCTCTCCCAGCTGGCGACTCAGCTGCTCGAAGGGTTGGACGCGCCGGCGGCCGAAGCCCCCGAAGAGGCCGAGGATGGTCTCGAGGCGCAGGTGGAAGGACTGACGGACGAGGAAGTCGACGCCCTATTGCGCGATTTGGTGAAGGAAGAAGAGAAGGCCGAAGGATGAACGACCGCCTCGCTGGCCTCTCGCCGCAAGAGAAGCGTGCCCTCCTCGTGCAAACGCTGCGCAGGAAGTCCGGAGCCATCGACAAGCTGCTCGACCACATTGCCGTCAAGGTGGATGACCTCGAGGCAGAAGCCGTGCTCGACCCCGAGATCCAACCCGCATTCAACGGGACTCCGCCCCGGCCGGAACGTGTCTTGCTGACCGGTGCGACGGGCTTTCTCGGCTCATTCGTACTCTCCGAGCTACTCAGGCACACGCGGACGGACATCTACTGCCTGGTGCGCGCAGCCAACACCGAAGAGGGCGGCAAGAAGCTCAGGAAGGCGCTCGAGGCTTACGGGCTGTGGGACGAAGAGCTATCATCCAGGATCGTCCCTGTCGTTGGGGATCTGTCGGAGCCGCTCCTCGGGCTCGGGCCCGAGCGGTTCGAGGAGTTGGCTGGCGAGATCGACGCCGTCTACCACAGTGGCGCCTCGGTGAACTGGGTCTACCCGTACAACGCGCTCAAGCCGACCAACGTTCTCGGGACGCAGGAGGTGTTGAGGCTGGCGACCAGGGATGGGGTGAAGCCCGTGCACTTCATCTCCACCCTCGGGGTCTTCCCTCTGGTTGGCCGATCCGGTATCGAGGTCTTTAGGGAGAACGACGACCTGACTCACGGTGGATCCCTCTACAACGGCTACACTCAGACCAAGTGGGTCGCCGAGAAGTTGGTGGAGATCGCGCGTGCGAGAGGGCTACCCGTGTGCGTCTACCGGCCGTCCCTGATCACGGGCGACAGCCGGACGGGGGCTTGGAACCAGGACGACTTCACGTGCAAGATGATAAAGACCTGGGTCGGCCTCGGTACCGCTCCGAAATTAGACACGGAGTTGAATATGGTACCGGTCGACTACGTGAGCCGCGCGATCGTCCGCCTGTCGTTGCGAGACGAGTCGCTCGGGAAGCGTTTCCACCTGGCGCACCCCCACCCCGTAAGCGTGAACGACCTGGTGGCCTGGATCGAGACGTTCGGCTACCCGCTCGAGCGTGTCACTTACGACAAGTGGCGGGCGGACCTGATCAACCCCGCGAAGGGCTTGCGGCAGGACGCCCTGTACTCCATGGCGCCCCTGCTCTCCATGAGCGCAGCGGCGGACGGGCAGGCGCTGGTCGGCAAGATGCCCGAGTTCGACTGCCGCAACACCACGGAGGCGCTCTCGGGTACAGAGATCTCGTGCCCGCAGGTAGATGGAGAGCTCATGGAGAACTACCTCGTGCACCTCGTCAGGAGCGGCTTCTTGGACTCCCCCACCGGCGGCTGAGAACCTCAGGGGCCCCGCTTGGTCGACGCAGCCGTTGAGGTCATGAAGGCTATACTCCTGGCCGACGAGTGGAACTACCCTTGCTATTGAGTACCCAGCCCTGGAGGCCACCACCGACCGTGCTGGCGCTGGACGGAGACGAAGTCCACGTGTGGCGCGTAGTGGTGGGGTCAGCTTACACTCGCAGGGACGTCTTATGGAGCTTCTTGGCAGGCGACGAACGACAGAAGGCCGACGATTTCCTCTTCGATGGTGACAGGGAGCGGTTCGTCGTCTCTCGAGGGGTACTGCGAGCGCTCTTGGGGTGTTACCTGCGCAGGCATCCCGGCAGTCTTGGCTTCGGCTACAATGCGTACGGGAAACCTCACCTTGCCGGCGACTTCGGAATTCGCTTTAGCACGTCCCACTCGCACGGTTTGATACTCCTCGCTTTCGCCCGTGACAGAGACGTCGGCGTGGACATCGAGCGCGTGCGGGCCGATCTCGGTCTGGAGGAGATCGCGGCGAGCTGGTTCTCACCCAGGGAGATCGCCACGCTCCACTCGCTACGCAATGGTCTCCGCGAGGAAGCGTTCTTCGCCTGTTGGACGCGGAGAGAGGCCTTCGCGAAGGCAGAGGGCAAAGGGCTCGCGATGCTGCTGGACACCAGGGGGAATCCGCTCGAACCAACGAAATGGACCTCGCAGGAACTGGCCCCAGACCCCGGCTACGTGGCCGCCCTGGCCGTTGAAGGAAATGGCTTTCGGCTATCATGCTGGCAGTACAGGACCGGGTTTTGTTGCGACGAACTCGTCCGCCGCGGGCCTCCTTCACCGGGAGGCTGACAACCACCTTCCGAGGAGCGAGCCGGCGAAGACCACGGCCAGGAGCCGCAGCATCTGCACCGCCAATACCAGCGGCGCGTCGGCTCCGCTACCAAGGGCTACGATCGCCACCGAGTCTATCCCCCCTGGCGTGGTCGCCAGGTAGGCTGTCATCCCGTCGACGCCGGTGAGCGCAGCGAGCGCCCATCCCAGTGCGGCGCACGCGAGTACGAGCCCAACGGCGGACGCGAGCACGACCGGAAACAGCCGCCCCGCCCTCTTTACGGAGGCCGCGTCGAAGAGCAGTCCCACCCACAGGCCGAGAACGAGGTAGGCTGCCTGCGGCACGCCTGGGGGCCATGTGAGGTGCACTACACCGAGCTCCTCCACGGCGACTCCGAGGATTAGCGGTCCCAGAAGCGCCCCGGCCGGT
>JACCSM010000388.1 GCA_013698525.1 Rubrobacteraceae bacterium | reverse complement strand
GAGCGGGCGGTCATCGACCTCGGGACCGGCTGGGAGCCCGCCGGTGGCGTACCGGAATGGACCCTCGTGAGCCCGGAGGGCGACGGTCTCCTGCGCGTATCCCTGCCTTCGGCGAGCGCGACGCGCGTATCGGACGGCAAGTTTGGCGACGGGTTGCTCGAGAGTTTCCACGTCGTGCGCGCTCCCGAGGGGGGCATGTTCGTGGACTTCTTCGCCCGCGAGGCGTTCCTCTACAGGGTGCTCGAGCTAGGAGACCCAGCGCGCCTTGTCGTCGATCTCAAGCCGGCAGGGCTAGGCTCCAAGGTGCCGCTCCCCGCGGAGGGCGGTAAGACGGTCCTCGTAGAGCCACGCCCGCGCGCCAGGATCTCCGACGCCCTTATAGTCAGTGGCTATTCCCGCAACCGCGAGGCCACGAACACCATCACCTTGATCGATGCGGACGGAAAGATCCTGGTGCGCAGGACCATTCGGAGCAACGACTGGAACCACACCTGGGGATACTTCGAAGCCACACTGGATCTGCCGTCCTTCTCCGGAAAAGGAACCCTGAAGGTCGGCACCGAAGGCGCCCACGATGGCTCCTTCGAGGGCATGAAAATAACTGTATGGGCTGGCCGGTAGCGACTGGCGAAGGTACGAACCTCAACCTAGCTTAGAGACTTTACGAAGTACTCGGGGTTTAGTGGCTCTCCGGTGGCGCGCAGGACGGTGTCACGCCAATTCTCGCGGGCGCCGGGGCCGAAGAAGGATTCGAGCAGGTAGCGGCCAGCGACTTCGTTCTCGTAGAAGGGACCTTGGGTTATGTGCGACTCCAGGTAGTTCCTTAGCTGGGCCGAGATCAACTCCCCGAGCATGTAGTTGTGGTAGTAGACGGGGGCTACGGCGACGTGGATGACGGCGGCCCAGTCGGGCTCGTCCCTGCCAGGTGGGCGTTCTACGAAAAGGAGCCGCTCGACCAGGCCCCACCACACGGAGTTCAACTCTCCATTGTCAGGGTCGGCATAGAGTGCCTGCTCGAAGTGGTACATGACAAGCACGAAACGGGTGAGGATCATCCTGCTGGCCCGGCGGTTGGCGGCGAGCTTCTCTGAGTCCTCGCCCAGCCTCTCTCGGTTCGCGCCAGCGACGGAGCGAAGCCAGCCGGGGTCATCGACAAGAGCGCCCATCATGAGGGCGATGGCCTCGGTCGTGTTGGCGTGGGCGTACGTGCGCAGGAGGTAGGGGAGCCTCGGGTTGACGTGACGGTCATAGACAGCGTGGCCGAACTCGTGGAGCATCGCGTCCATCCAGTAGGCCTCGGGCCTGACGTTGGCCAGCACCCGAACGTCGTAAGGGTATTCGCGTCCCAGGCGGGCGCAGAACGCGTGCTGACTCTTGCCCTCCCTCTCGTAGAGGTCGCTCGATGAGATCACACCCCGCACGTCCAACCCCAGGGCATCGAAGGTCCTGCGGGTGAGGTCCTCGATGTCCTTTCCTTCGAAGTAGCGGTCAAGGTCGATGCCCGCTATATCGGGGGCCCTGTGGAAGAACGGGCCGGAGAGGTGCCAGGGCATGACGGCGTCCACCCCGAACTTCATCCCGAGCTTTGCGTCGATGTTCCCTTTTAGTTCCCTGAACGGCTCGTTTGTCGTCGACTCGAGCGAGCCCATGATCCTGGCGAGCTCTCGGGCTTCGATCTCCTGAAGCTCCAGGGAGCGGGCGTAGTGGTTCTCATACCCCTGGTCGCGGGCCAGCCGGTTCCTGAGGCCGGCCAACTCTCGGACCGTCCCCTCGACCGCGCGGCCGACGGACTTCGAGGCCTCCCACGCCTCCCGGCGTAATTCCTGGTCTGCGCTGGTGCGCAGTAGCTCTCTGACCTCGTTCACTCCCATCTCCCTGTCCCTGACTACGCTCCGATGGTTGCCGTAGATGGCGTTGGCCTCGGCCTCCAGTTCCTCTATACGACCCAGGATCCCTTCGTCCCCCTGCCGCTCCGCGAACGCCCTGTAGAGCACCTCGACCTGACGTTGCAGGAGCGGGCTCTCCAGTACATTCGGGTTCTCGTAAAGGCTACGGAGATCCCGGTACTCGTTCTGATCCGAGAAGAGCCCGTTGTACGCTTTACCGGCGCGCACGAGCTCTTCCCGCGCCTCGTCCGTACCCGAAGTGGCCAGGTTCCACCAGGCTTCGTCCGCCGCCCTCTCCAGGGGAGCCATGCGCTTCTCGAAGTCGGAGATAAAGCGTTCCAGGTCCGAGGTGGTTATCACCAAAGAGATCCCTTTAAGGTTTCCGGATCAGCGCCTGGCGGCGCTCTCGCGGCGGTTGCCGAGGTAGACCACGACGAGCAGTACGATGATGCCCACGGTCGCGAACTGCAAAAGTCCCACAGGTCCTCCCTGGCCGCCGACTACGAGCGCGGCCACGAAGGTCAGGGCCAGGGCCGCGTAACCCGCGGCCCTGAAGGCGAAGTAAGCCACGACCAGCCCGACCAGCGAGTACAGGATCCGCATGAACGGGGCCAGGGCCGTCAAGAATGCGAAGGACCCGGGCTTAAATCCCGTTGCCCACAGTCCGATCTGGCCGATCACGATGAACGCGAGGAAGGCCGCGACGAAGCTTATGGCACCGCTCTTCAGAGTTATCGGTTCAGGGTCGAAGCGATGGGGCTCATACCAGCGGGCCTCACTAACGTCGTAGCGGCCCCTGGTTCGGCGCCCGCTTCCGCGAGAGGAACCGCGAGCCTCACTTCGCATGGACTCGTAAGGGTCCTCTTCCTTCCTGCCGAAGCGGCTTCTCAGGCGCTCGCCCAGGGAAGGACCACCTGACTCGCGCTCCCTGCGCTTGGCGGAGAGCTCGTCCTCCACGGAGTCGAAGTCCAGGTTGAGGCCGGCCAGCTCGTCGGCCGCGTGGGCCAGGTCGAGTGCCTCGTCGTGCTGTCGGCGACGGTTCGGGTCGGAGAGGACAGCGTTGGCCTCCTGCAGCAGGGAGAATTCCTCCGCGCTCCCGCCGGGATGGTCGGGGTGACGCTCTTTCGCCAGGTTGCGGTAAGCGTTCCGGATCTCGGCCTGGGAGGCCTCGCGTGAGATACCGAGCACATCGTAGTAGTTGATCTGGTCCGCCATCGTTTCCCTATTCTAACCCAAGGTAGCGTCCGTGGTCCCGTCAGCCAGCGCGAGCCCGATCTCCTTCAAGCACCACGTATCCCTCTCCGTTTCGGCCGCTTCCCCGAGAGACTCTTCCGCGCCCCCGATCTCCCCTAGCGCCCACGCCGCGTGTCCGCGTACGAGCGCCGAGGGATCCTCGCGCAAGGCTCGTACGAGATCAGGGACAGCCTTCGCGAGCTTCAGGTTCCCGGCGGCCACACAGCAGTTGCGCAACAGGCCTGCCCGGCCAGGGCGCGTGAGCGGTGTCCCGCCGAAGCGCTCCTCGAATTCCTCGTCGGTCCTTATCTTCAGGACCTCCTCTATCTCCAGGTACGGTCCTGACCCGGCCTCCCCGGAGAACTCGGGCCAGCGGCTCCTCGACGCCTTCGTCTTGTTGTAGGGACAGACCTCCTGGCACACGTCACAGCCGAAGGCCCAGTCACCCACTTTCTGACGGAGATCGCGAGGGATCTCCTCCCGGTTCTCGATCGTCAGATACGAGATACAGAGCCTGGCGTCCACGACGCCGGGGGCCTTTATGGCGCCTGTAGGGCACCGGTCCATGCAGCGCGTACAGCGTCCGCAGGTCCCCTCTCCGGGCAGGTCGGGATCCAGGTCGAGGTCCAAGATCAGGTCCGCTATAAAGAAATACGACCCGATCTCATCGTTGATCAGGCAGGAGTTACGCCCGAAGAACCCGAGTCCCGCGTGCTGGGCCGCGGAGCGCTCCAGGAGTGGCACGGCATCCGTAAATCCGCGGGCTTTGATCCTGACGTCCAGCTCTTCCTCGAGCTCCTCCCTCAGCCGGAACAACCTCCCCTTTATGACCTCGTGGTAGTCCAGGCCCCACGCGTACCGCGCCACGCGGCCCCCACCCTCATTCTCGGGATGGTCCCCCGGATAGTAAGAGACCCCGAGAGAGACCACGCTCCTGGCGCTCTTCTGGAGCTTTCTCGGGTCAGAGAGTAACTCCACGGGCCTGTGCATGTAGCCCATGTCGGCGGCCATCCCCGCCTCCTGCCATTCCCGCAGACGCTCGCCGCCCTCACGCAAAGGCTCCGCGCGCGCCACGCCAACGAGATCGAAGCCGGCCTCTCGCGCCCGCTCCTCGAGTACGCGCCGCGCTTCTGCCGGGTCAGGTACTGCTCGTCCTCCACTCATGCTGCCGCCGATTGTACCCGGCAACGCGCAAAGACGGCGTCACCGCGTTGCGGTGGGTGGATTGCCGGTGGCTTGTCCTGCCGACCCTGGTCACTTAGGATCTCCAGCCGACGACCCTGGGCGCGGATAAGTACAATGCGGAATCTGGAGAGCATCGGTCAGAGAGGGGCAAGCGCAAGAGTGTCCGAGGAACAGCCGAGAGTAGCCAACAACACGAATGGCCAGAATGGGCAGCTTTCTGGCTGGCGCCCAAGACGACCACCCTCACGGGTAGGACGGGGCGAGCATGCCCTGAGTGCCGGGCTACGGTTCGTGCTCGCGGTCTATGCTGCGAGCCGCCTGTTCTACTTGATCTCCGGCTCCCTGCTCGCCTACATCGTGCCTGTGGGCTGGTTCTACCGGCGAACCCCAGATGTACCTGTCGGGACGCTGAATATCTGGTCGCACTGGGACGGGATCTGGTACACGCAGATAGCAGGGGAGGGCTACGGAGCCTCCGCCCCCGCCTCTACCGCCTTCTTCCCACTGTACCCGCTGCTGGTCAGGTCCTTCGCAGAGCTCTTCGGTGGTCCTCTCACCCAGCAAGCCCTCTCGGTGTGGGCACCCCTGATCTCACTTATCCTGCTGCCTTTCGCCCTCTACTTTATCTACCAGATAGCCCTGGAGGGCTGGGGTGAGCGAGTAGCGAGAGGCACAGTCCTGATACTGGCCTTTTTCCCGACCACCTTCTTCCTGAACGCCGCATATACAGAGAGCCTCTTTCTTGCTCTCTCTGCCGGCTCTTTGTGGGCGATGAGGGTAAGGAGGGATCTCCTGCTCGCGTGCGTACTGGCCGGGCTTGCTGCTGCCACGCGCAACGTGGGAGTGTTTCTGGTCGTGCCACTTCTCTACGAATGGGTCGAGAGAGGGGGTTTGGCAGAAGGGCGCGAAAGGTGGAGGGTAGTATACCTGGCGCTGGTTCCTTCGGGGCTCGTTGCCTACATGGGTTACTTGTGGGTACGTTTCGGGGACCCGCTCCTCTTCTACTCCGCGCAGGAGTTCTGGAACCGGAGGCATACGGGTCCCCTGGCCCTGGTCACAGACATCTTCGGCGAGGCTTACGGGAGCTTGCAGAGGCTCTTCGGTGCGCAGCCTCCCGCGGATTCGGCGCTCGGAGGCGTGATAGAGCGTATCCACGGCGCGAACGACGCTTATGCTCTTCTGTTCTTGCTTTTCACGATAGCGCTCTTCGGCATGGGGTTCAGAGCACTTCCTCTCTCGTTGAGCCTCTACACCCTCCTGCTCATCATCTCCGCCGTCTCCTACGGGAAGCCGGCAACCCCCCTGATGGGGTTCCCGCGCTACATCCTGGTCGCCTTCCCGCTCTTCATAACGCTCGCGACGCTGCTGGAGGACCGGCGGGCGATGGGGACCTGGCTCTCTTTCAGCGCCGCCGTCTCGCTGGTGTTCTGCGCCTTCTTCGTGAGCTGGCGCTTTGTAGCATGAGCCCGTCGAGGATCGGGAGGGCGCATGGGAGTAACCACCTCGTGAAAGCTCTTGCTGACGTTTCGACCTCTGTAGGTTAAGTTCTAGAGCATGATGACGTATGCCCTCAATCAAGGCCTCACCTTCCCCGACCGCGCGGCGGGTGGACCATGATACTCTTGCGCCTGTTGGGGATAGGGCTCGTCTATGGCGTGGGCTTCATGTTCGTCAAATCGCTGTTCCCCGAGCCTTTCGTGCTCCTGATCCTGCAGGGAGGACAGAGCAGCGAGGGAGATCTGACTACGCTCGCCCTCGTCTACATGGGGGTCGGATTGCTCGCCGGGCTCATCGCAGGCCCCGTATTCGGCAGCGCCTTGCTCCTTCGGCGCGGCCGCAGCGAAGGCTCAGGTCCCCGCTTCGTCCTCAGCCTCGCGCTCGCGCTGCTGACGGGGCTCATCTCCGGCGTCCTCACACTCATCGTCTACGCGACGGGCATCCTCCCGAGCGGCGGCGTCCTCGACCCCTTGCGCCTCATCGGAGACGCCAACCATCCGCCAGGAGTACCGCTCCTGGTGGCCTGGACCATCGCCCGCGACCTTCTGCCAGCGGGTCTCGCTGGCCTCTTCCTCTCGCCCCTGGTCGGAGGCACCCTCCAGCGACTCTACGCCGCCGAACGACCACCGGAACAGAAACGCTATTCCTGGGAAGAGTAGCCGCCTGTGGCGGCTTGTCAGCCGGCCAGCATTTCAGCTAGTCAGGTAAGCTTTGCAGCGCGCAGCCGGGCTTCGTGATGTGCCCGACTGCGCCATCCCCTCAAAGAGCTCCGACCCACGCGCAAGCTGAAATGCTGAAATGCTTCTAAATTATGCTTACTAGCGCGGAGATCTTGCACTCGGCCAGGTTGTAGTCGTCACGCCTGCCGGTGGCGCTGACCACGTATTCGAGGCAATTACTGCGGCAATCTACTTTGCCGCAGGGGATCTCGACCGTCCCAAGGTCCTCGACGATGCGTACCACGGGGTCTAGGTCGTCGCCAGGCGTCGCTTCCACGCGGCGTACGTACTCCCCTTCCTCGAAGTGCTCCCGCCCGTAACGAAAGACCGTCATGCGCAGATTGTACACCGGCTTGACCTGGATCACATCGGGCAGCGGGCCGCTTCGCCCCCGGCGATTCCGGGTACGATGAGGTTTCCTGCTGCACTTGTTTTATGATTGTCTCTGCAGGCTGGCGGTACGAGTATGCAGGAGGAGAAACTGAGGCGGACTCTAACGCGAAGAGAGTTCTTGAAGGTGTCGGGTGCTGGGGTAGCCGGGGCGTCGCTGCTAGCTGGGTGCGAACGTCCTGGGATACTCCCTGACCTCCCCGACAATACCCCGTCCGCGGATAGGGCCACCAACGTAGTGCTGATCATCATGGACAGCTTGAGGAAGGATCACGTCGGCGCCTATGGCAACCAGCAGATCGAGACTCCGAACCTCGACGCCCTCGCCAAAGACAGCCTGCGCTTCACCAGGGCCTACCCCGAGTCCGCGCCGACTATCTGCGCGAGGAGGGCCATCCACACGGGGCTTAGGACCTGGCCTTTCGAGGACTGGCGACGTTACAAAGGCATAGACGCCGGCCTGCAGGGCTGGCAGCCGATACCCAACGACCAGACCACCCTCGCGGAGACCATGCGAAGTGCGGACTACGAGACGATGTTCGTCACCGACAACCTGCAGCAGTACGATGCCTCCATGAACTTCCAGCGTGGCTTCGACGCCTTCGACTTTATCCGGGGGCAGACCACAGACAGCTACAGACCGATCTATACCTGCCCCCCCGGGAAAGTCGAGCAGGCGCTGGTGAAGGAAGGCGTTTTGGGAACGGGGAGCAGACTGTACTTCCAAAGGTACTTCGCCAATACGGCGTACCGCGAATCCGAAGAGGACTGGTTCGCCCCGCAGGTCTTCACGCGGGCTTCCGAGTTCCTGGAGACCACCAGATCGGACAGGCCGTTCTTCCTGACTGTGGACTGCTACGACCCTCACGCGCCGTGGGACCCTCCAGAAGAGTACGTAGATATGTACGATGACGGTTACGATGGCCCTGAGCCTTTCTCTCCGGTCGACGGGGGCGGCGACTACCTGAGCGGGCGGCAACTCCGGCGGATGAGATCCCTCTACTCGGGCGAGGTAACGATGATGGACCGCTGGCTGGGCCGCTTTCTGGATAGGATGGAAGAAATGAACCTCTTCGACAACACCCTCCTCATCGCAATCTCCGACCACGGCATCGCCCACGGGGAACACGGCGTCGTCGGTAAACTCCCCGCTACTCTCTGGCCTGAGGTTACGGATATCCCATTCCTCATCCGCCATCCAGAGGGCAAGGGTGCGGGGACGACGAGCGACTACTACGCCTCCACCCACGACGTCGCGCCTACGATCCTCGGCTTCCTCGGGATCGAATCGCCACAACCGCTGGATGGCCAGGATCTCTCCGTGATGCTCGAAGGCGGAGAGCCAGAGGCGAGACTCCACTTCACGCTCGGTTACCACGACCACGTCTTCACCAGGGACGAGGAGTACGCCATGATAAGCCGCAACGACGGGACTGAGGCCAGGCTCTACGATCTGAGAGAAGATCCAGGCATGCACAAGGACGTCGCGGGGAAGCT
>JACCSM010000380.1 GCA_013698525.1 Rubrobacteraceae bacterium | reverse complement strand
CCGTGCCCACAGGGATCTCCGTGGCGAGCGGCTCATTGGACACGGGACTGCTCCTCAGAGTCCTGGCGATAGTTCTATTCGCATCGTTGGTGGTCTTGCCCGTACTGTTCGTCGCCGGCTTCTTCGTATCGGTGCTCATCCTTCACGCCCTCATCCGTCTCATCGCCGGACAGGATCAGAAGGGTCTGCCCGCCACCTTGCGCGTCTCCTGCTACTCGGTTGGGGCTCCAGTGGCGGTAGCCTGGATACCCCTGGCCGGCATTCTGGCCGTCTTCTACTGCTTCTACCTGCACACGACCGGTCTGAAGCGGGTGCACAGGATCTCGACCAGCAGGTTACTAGGGGCCACCCTGATCCTCACAACGCTCCTGCTCGTGCTGGCAGCAGTCGTAACCGTCTACGATTACGCCTTGATCCGGGAGGTTGTCAAATAGCCAGTCTCACGAGGCGCTATGCCTAATACGCAATCCGGAAGTTCGCTTCTGATTGGAGGCGCGGAGTGGCTGCCGCATTGGATTCCCGCATGCGCGGGAATGACGGTCATGTTGGAAGGGTAGGAGTTACGCTCGCCCTACGTTGTACACCGCCGAAATGAGCATGCGGATTCCGTATAAGGTATGAGCCTGAGGCAGGACGAGCGGTCAACAAACAAGAAGCTGACAAGCTGAAGTGCTGAAATGTTGACCAGCGCAGTTTCCGGAAGTACTTCCGGAAACTGCTATCACCGACGCCAGCGCTCCCTGCCCTCACGGTAAAGGTCGCCGCCGTAGAGGTCGTTAACGACGACTACCGGGAATTCTTCGACGAAGATGCGACGTACCGCCTCCGCCCCGAGGTCTTCGTACGCGATGACCTCGGCCTCCTTCACGCAGTCCGCCAGCAGTGCCGCCGTACCCTCGACGGCCCCGAAGTACACGCAACCGTGCTCCCTCATGGATTCGATCACCGCCTCGGAGCGCACTCCCTTGCCGACCATTCCCCTCAGGCCGCGTTCGATCAGGAGGGGCGAGTAAGGGTCCATCCTGGATGCGGTCGTCGGCCCGGCGGGTCCCAACGCGCGACCAGGACGCGCCGGGGCTGGGCCCGAGTAGTACACGATGTTTCCTTCAGGGTCCAGGGGCAGAGGTTCGCCCGCCTCTATCGCCTCTTTCATCCTGGCGTGGGCCGCGTCGCGGGCTATGTAGATCACCCCGTTCAGGCGGACGACGTCGCCCGTCCTGAGAGGTTCGATCTCCTCCTTGGAGAGCGGTGCTTCCAGCCTTATGGGCGCTGGACTCACAGCTCGGCCGAGGCCGTGCGGTGGGAGTGGCAGTCGAGGTTGACGGCGACGGGGAAGGCTGCGATGTGGGTCGGGAAGCTCTCGACGTGTACCGCGAGCGCCGTCTGCGTGCCGCCGTAGCCTGCGGGCCCGATGCCCGTGGCGTTGATCTCGTCGAGTAGCTCACGTTCGAGCACGGCCAATTCGGGATCGGGGTTCGGCTCTCCGGAAGGACGGGTAAGCGCCCTTTTGGCGAGCATTGCCGCCTTCTCGAAAGGGCCGCCGATACCGATCCCGACGGTGAGCGGCGGGCTGGCGTTCGGGCCTGCCCTCTCGATGGTCTCGACGACGAACCGCTTCATCGCAGGGAGGCCCTCTGCGGGGGTGAGCATTTTGAGGGCGCTCATGTTGTCGCAGCCCGCGCCCTTGACGAGCATCGTGAGCTTCAGGACGTCTCCCGGAGCCGGTTCGTAGTAGACGACGGCCGGGGTGTTGTCGCCCGTGTTCGTCCGGTCTATGGGGCTCCTGACTATGGATTTTCTGAGGTATCCCTCCTCGTACCCGCGGCGGACACCCTCGTCTATGACGGCCCCGAGCTCACCTCCTGTGATCCTGACTTCGCTCCCAAGCTCGACGAAGAAGACCGCGTATCCCGTGTCCTGGCAGAAGGCGATGCACCGCTCGCGGGCGACCTCGGCGTTCTCGAGGAGCCTCTCGATCACCTCCCTTCCCAGCGGCGATTCCTCATCGGCGAGCGCTCGGTGCAGGGCCGTGAGGTGATCCTGGGGCAGACGCGTGTTCGCCTCGATGCACAACTCGCGCACCGCTTCGGTGACCGAACTGGCCGCTATCTCACGCAACGCCGCATCATCTCCTCAGGCAAAGGTTAGCATCGGAGGCATCCGGGTTTCTCGTTGTTCCGGCCGAATTT
>JACCSM010000376.1 GCA_013698525.1 Rubrobacteraceae bacterium | reverse complement strand
GGCAAGAAGGGTAGCTATCAGGGCCGCCGAAGATGAAGTCGAAGCCGTCACCCCGAAGATAACATCGCCGCCCACCTCACCGGAGATCGAGTCGTCACCCGCCCCACCATCGAGGTGGTCGTCGCTGCTCCTTACGCCGCCGCACATGACGTCCATGCCCGGGCAACCTACCGAACCACAGCAAGGAAAAATCGCTCTGGCTCAGTACGGCGAGATCTGACAGAGGTTTTCGAGTGAGCCTACTGTGCGCTCGTGGGTTTCATCCTCGGTTACAAACGATGCACTTTTTCGCAGTCGTGGGTGACGAGGTCCTGGCGGCTGCCGTAATATTCGACGGTGTCGTAGCCGCTCCCGCAGTAGACGCGGTTCTTCCCCGGACCAACAACCTCACCTACCAGGAGCCGGTCTTTACCGGCGCCCGTGTAGAAGAGGTCTCCATTCGTATAGGCCTCTATATAAAAGCGGTCGTCCCCGTCCCCGCCGTAAAAGGTGTCGCTTTTAGCCACCTCGCTCCCAGAAGCCTCAGTACTATGGTGTCGTATGATGAAGTCGTCTCCCGCACCACCGTACCAGACTTCCGAATAGATAAAGTTGTTGGTTCCGAGAGTGTCGTTGCCATCCCCGCCATACAAGGTATTGGAGCCAGCATCGCCATCTATGATGTCGTTCCCATCCTCACCGTATATAATGTCGGCTCCGCCCTCGGTGTCACTGCCGAACTCAATAATACGATCTCCGGATATCCGATCAGCGCCATCTCCGCCGTATATCACGTCCTTGCCCAAGCCTCCTGCGAAATACCCGGAACCAGTACTAACACAGCCGCCTCCGGGCGAACAGGACGGAGGTGGCGGAGTACCGTCGTTACCAGGTCCGAGATGGATGGTGTCGTTGCCCGAATCGCCGGAGCCTGTGTCGTTGCCCGGCCCGCCGTGGATCACGTCGCCGCCACCTCGGCCTTCCAGCACATCCTTGCCGCCCAGGCCAAAGATCTGGTCGGACTCCTTGGTGCCGATGATCTTGTCGTCGCCGTCGGTGCCCCGGAACGTCGCGGCAAGCGCTACCCCGCTCGCAAGCAGCATGGCTGCCGCTACCATCACCATCAGAATGCTCGTCCTTCTCATCTTCGTACCCCTTTCGCCCGAACCCCGGCTGATCCGTTGGCAATCA
Organism: Rubrobacteraceae bacterium; assembly: GCA_013698525.1. GTDB lineage: Bacteria > Actinomycetota > Rubrobacteria > Rubrobacterales > Rubrobacteraceae > Rubrobacter_D. Next base: position 6,209 of record JACCSM010000376.1, on the reverse strand, counting down.
TCGTAACAACATTTGGCAACGCAAGCTATTAAATATTTGACACCTGGCCGTTAGAATGGGTCGTCACAGCAAGCACGAGGAGCGCTGTTGAGTGGCTGATTCACCCGGTGGAACCGTAACCTTACTGTTCACGGACATAGAGGGCTCTACCAGGTTGTGGGAGGAGAAGCCGGAGGCGATGCGCTCGGCCCTCGCCCGCCACGACGAGATCCTGAAAGAGGCCATAGAGCAGCACGGCGGCCGCGTCTTCAAGACGGTCGGAGACGCTTTCTGTGCAGTCTTCCGGGACGCGCCGGACGCCACCGGAGCTGCTCTCGCTGGCCAGCGGGCACTGTTCGCCAAAGAGTGGGACGAGGCGTGCGTGATCCGGGCGCGCATGGCACTGCACGCCGGAGAGGCCGAGGAGCGCGGCGGCGACTACTTCGGACCTACGCTCAACCGGGTGGCGCGCCTCCTCTCGGCCGGACACGGCGGCCAGACCCTGCTCTCGCTCGCTGCCAAAACGCTGGCCGGGGACCAGCTTCCTAGTGGCGCGGAGCTGCGCGACATGGGCGAGAGAAGACTGAAGGACCTCACCCATCCTGAACACGTCTTCCAGCTAACCGCTCCCGACCTGCCCGCGGAGTTCCCGCCACTGAAGACACTCGACGAGCGCCGGAACAACCTGCCCGTGCAACCCACGCCCCTGATCGGCCGCGGGCGTGAGGTCGCCGAGGTGTGCGAGCGGCTGAGGGGTCCCGAAATACACCTTCTCACCCTCATCGGCCCGGGCGGGACGGGCAAGACCCGTCTCTCGCTTCAGGCGTCGGTCGAGTTGCTCGACGAGTTTCGGGACGGCGTGTTCTTCGTCGAGCTCGCCGCGGAGAGAGATCCTTCCCTCGTCGCGACGACCGTCGCCAGGACCTTCGGCCTGATCGAGACGGCGGACCAGACGGCGGAGGAGAGCGTCAACGACTACGTCCGCTCCAGGGAGCTGCTCCTGGTCCTGGACAATTTCGAGCAGGTGGTGGACGCCGCCCCGTTCGTCGGCGGGTTGCTCTCCTCCGCGCCGAAACTGCGGGTGCTCGCCACCAGCCGGATCGCCCTCGGCGTCTACGGCGAGACGGAGTACGCCGTGCCGCCCATGGAGTTGCCCGACCCGAAGCGCCTGCCCCCGCTGGACATCCTCGACCGCTACGCGTCGGTGAGACTCTTCGTGGAGCGGGCAAGGGCCGTCAAGGCTGGCTTCGCGCTCACCGCCGAGAATGCCCCCGCCGTCGCCGAGATCTGCGCCCGCCTCGATGGGCTGCCCCTCGCCATAGAGCTCGCCGCCTCCCGGACTCGGGTGCTCACCCCCCAGGCCATGCTCAAGAGGCTCGGCGACCGCCTCAAGCTCCTGGCCGGCGGGGCCCGCAGCCTCCCGGCCAGGCAGCAGACCCTCCGGGGCGCCATAGGCTGGAGCCACGACCTCCTCGGCGGCGAAGACAGGATCCTCTTCAGAAGGATGGCCGTGTTCGCCGGGGGCAGGACGTTCGAGGCGATGGAAGCCGTTTGCGCACCCGAAGGCGAGCCTGACGTCCTCGACGGCGTCCAGTCGCTAGCCGAGAAGAGCCTCCTCAGGCAGGAAGAAGGCCCCGAGAACGAGCCGCGCTTCGTGATGCTCGAAACCATCCACGAGTACGCTCGCGAGAAGCTCGAAGAGAGCGGCGAGGCGGATGAGATAAAGAGGCTGCACGCCGAATACTTCCACTTCCTCGCCGAGGAGGCCGAGCCGGAGCTCAAGGGGCCAGAGCAGGTAGAGTGGATGGACCGCCTGGAGGCCGAGCACGACAACTTCCGGGCCGCGCTCTCGTGGTCGTTGGGGGGATCCGACGCGGCGCTCGGACTGCGCATGGCGAAGGCGTTGTGGCGGTTCTGGTGGGCTCGAGGGCATTTCGGCGAGGGTGTCCAGTGGCTGGAGCAAGCGTTAGCCGGGGATGCGGCTGCCCCGATGTCCGCGCGGGCCGGCGCCTTGAGCGGCCTGGCGAATCTGTTGCGCGAGCAGGGCGATTTGGAGCGGGCCAGAGCACCCATGGAAGAGGCTTTGGCTATGTACCATGAGCTGGGAGATGCGGCGGGCACAGCCGTCTGCATGACGGATCTCGGATTCCACTTGTACATTGAAGGTGACGACGAGCGAGCGGCGGAGCTGATCGAGCGAGGCCTGGCTCTGGCCCGAGAGTCGAAAGACGAATGGAGCATCGCCGACGCGCTGGCTATGCTCGCGGTCGTCGCCACCATCCGGGACGACCGCGACCGGGCGGTCGTCCTTTGGACAGAATCCCTGATGATGTCTCGATCACGCGGGGACGTCCGGACGATCAGTGCGAACCTCGCCAACATGGGCTACCAGCTGGTGTCCTCGGGTGACCACGAGCAGGCAGAGCTGCTCTTCGAGGAGGCCCTAACGCTGGCTCGCAAGGCGAAGGATAGGCAGCAGATTGGTCTGGTCTTCTTAGGTCTGGGGATGTCCGCTTCTGGCCGCGACGATTACGAACGCGCGGCGGCGCTGCTCGAAGATAGCCTGATGGCATCCTGGGAAATCGGGGACAAGCAGAGCGTAGTCGAAAGTTTGGAAGGCTTGGCAGGTGTGGCCGGTGCGCGAGACAAGCACGGGCTGGAGACGCGGCTGTGGGGAGCGGTCGTGGCGCTGCGTGAGGCTCTCGGAATTCCGTGGAGTTCCATCGAGCGCGCGTTGCACGAACGTTCCTTGGAATCTGCTCGCTCCCGTCTCGACGAAACAACCGTCGCGGCAGCGTGGGAGGAGGGCGCGGCGATGACGCTGGAGGAGGCAGTGGCCTACGCTCTGGGGAAGGAAGCCGGTGGCTAGCCCGCCCACAGGCACGGTTACCTTTCTGTTCACCGACATAGAGGGCTCTACCAGGTTGTGGGAGGAGAAGCCGGAGGCGATGCGCTCGGCCCTCGCCCGCCACGACGAGATCCTGCGTGATGCCATCGAGGCCAACGGTGGATACATCTTCAAGACGGTCGGGGATGCCTTCTGCGCCGCTTTCGATTCTGCTACCGACGCCTTCGAGGTGGCGCTCGCGGGCCAGCGGGCTTTGCTCGCCGAGGACTGGAATGAGGCGTGCGTGATCCGGGTACGGATGGCGCTTCACACCGGGGCCGTGGATGAGCGGGGTGGGGACTACTTCGGTCCTCCCGTGAACCGGGTTGCGAGGCTCCTCTCCACCGGCCACGGCGGGCAGACCTTGCTTTCACTTGCGACCCAGGAACTCGTGCGCGACCGGTTGCCACTGGGAACGGAACTGCGCGACATGGGCGAGCGATACCTGAAAGACCTCTTCCGACCGGAGCGCATCTGGATCTCCCGATCTTTAGATACTGATGGCGAATTCATCGGGGCGGCTGCATACTGACCTGCATGCCCCAAACCCGGCTTCTCTCGGAGGCTTCCGCTATGTGCCTGCATCCTCGTTCCGTCGATCCCGTTCCCGAAGAGACCACCCGTGTCGCCAGGGCCGCCTTTCCAAAGGGGACGGTCTACATGACCATGAAGGACGCACTCGGTGGGGTGTTCGAGGACGAGGACTTCGCCCACCTGTTCCCCCGGCGCGGGCAGCCGGCTATGGCGCCATGGCGGCTGGCCCTCGTCACCATCATGCAGTTCGCCGAGGGGCTCTCCGCCCGTCAGGCAGCCGACGCTGTGCGCGGCAGGATCGACTGTAAATATGCCCTTTCGCTCGAACTCGACGATCCCGGCTTCGACGCCTCGGTGCTCTCGGAGTTCCGCACTCGTCTACTGGAGGGCGGTTCGGAGAGGTTGCTTTTCGACCACATGCTTGATCGTTTCCGCGAGATGGGACTCGTGAAGGCCGGGGGCAGGCAGCGCACCGACTCCACCCGCATCCTGGCCGTCGTCAAGGGGCTCAACCGCCTGGAGTTGGTCGGCGAGACCATGCGCCACGCCCTGGATGTGCTCGCAACGGTCGCCCCAGAATGGCTGCAAGAGCGCGTCCATGAGGAGTGGCCACAGCGCTATGTACGCAAGCTCGACGACGGGAAGCTACCCAAGAGCAAAGAAGCTCGCCAGGAGGAAGCGGAAAAGATCGGTGCCGATGGCCATGCACTTCTCGGCGAGCTCCTCTCCGAGGTTTCTCCTGCCTGGCTGAGGCAAATACCGGCCGTAGAGACCTTACGAAGAGTGTGGTTGCAGAACTTCTTCTACGATCGGGATGGGGAGGTGTGCTGGCGTACCTCCGAGGAGGGTATTCCACGCTCGACGGACTACATCAACTCTCCGCTCGATCCGGATTGCCGCTATGCCCGGAAGTTCACCACCTCCTGGGTGGGCTACCGGGTGCATATAACCGAGACCTGCGAGGAGGGTCTGCCGAACATCATCACCGACGTGCAGACCGCCCCGGCCCCGGTGGCCGACGGCGATGCCACCCCTCTCATCCACGAGGCCCTAAAAGAGAAGGACCTGCTCCCCGAAACCCAGTTCGTGGACACCGGCTACCTGGACGCCGAGCTTCTCGCGGAGAGCAAGAAGAACTACGGGGTGGATCTCTTCGGCCCGACCCGCCCGGACTACAAGTGGCAGGCTCGCGAGAAGACCGGCTTCGAGGCCGCCGCCTTCACGATCGATTGGGACAACGAGGTGGCGACTTGCCCAGAACAGAAGGCGAGCATCAGCTGGACACCGGCCATAGACAAGCAGCACAACAAGGTGATGAAGATAAAGTTCTCGGGAAAGGACTGCATGCCGTGCCCGAGCAGGGAGAAGTGCATCCGCTCGGTCAAGGAGTACAAGAGGAGGACCGTTACCGTCAGGAGGCCCAGGGAGCACCACGAGGCCCTACAAAGGGCGCGTGAGCGGGAAAGGACGGTCGAGTTCAAGGCGGAGTACACCAAACGCGCCGGGATAGAGGGGACGGTCTCCCGGGCGGTACGCACCTGCGGCGTGCGTCGCTCCAGGTACGTCGGACTGGACAAGACCCATCTGCATCACCTCCTGAGTGCCACGTCCTTGAGCTTTCTGCGGGTGGGCGAGTGGCTGATGGGAGTGCCCAAAGCCAAAACCAGGCGCTCGCCGTTCGCCCGGCTGGTGGCTCAACCGGCTGCCGCCTGATGAATTCGCCAGCAGTATCACTTTTGGTGGTATGGCGAGAATCCGTCGATAGTTGGCAGTCGTGCCGCTACTCCAGGTCGCTCTTTTCGTCCAGAATACAGATGCCGGTGTGAACCCGTCTACTATGCGGGGCTATGCTGAAGGGATCTGCTGGTACAAATCATGAGCTTACTCGGGCCGATTGTCTTCGCGCTTGTCTATATTTCGCTGTGTTCTTTGTTCACAGAGCCGAACAGGCAGAACTTCAATGCCATCACGATCGCGGGTGCGGGCGCAGCATATCTGAACGGGGGTTTCGGCATCTGGGAATTCGCTTTCACGATCATGGTCACTTACTGCGCTTTCCGAGGTCTGCGATCCTACAATCTCATAGGTGTTGGATGGCTGTTGCATACTGGCTGGGACGTGCTGCACCATCTTTATGGTAATCCTATCGTTCCATTCGTTGCAGATTCGTCGTTCGGATGTGCCATTTGCGACCCGGTGATCGCGCTCTGGTGTTTCGCAGGCGCGCCGTCCGTGTACGATCTGCTCCGCAGAAACAAGCGCGAAGAATCCAGCCCAAGGTCCTGAGGAACCATCCAGGTCAAGGCGACCAGAGCTACCACACGGACCCACTTGTAGAAGACCGTACCGTAACTATCCCGGAAACGATAAAGACTCGCGTCTGCGGGGCCTCAAAGAAGTAGCGGGGGCAGGATTTGAACCTGCGACCTTCGGGTTATGAGCCCGACGAGCTACCAGACTGCTCCACCCCGCGTCGTGGGCGAGATTCTAACACCGGCCAGAAGTTTGTAAAGTCGAGTAGCGCCATGTTACGGTAGCCGTCGATATGTCTACTGTTCTGCTTATCCTGATCCTCCTGGGGGCCCTGATCTCATCGGTCACAGCCTTTCGCGCGCTCCGGGCCTACCTGAGGTTTCGCCGCACCCGCGCGGCCTTCCAGGGAGAGGTTGCGGACGAGGTCGCCCGTCTTGCGGCACGGACCGATGAGCTCGAGAGCAGCCTCTCTGCCCTCGACGCCCGCGCCGCGGAGCTTCCAATCCAGATCTCTGAGCTCCAGCAGAGCCTGACTTCCCTCCAGGTTCTAACCAGA
>JACCSM010000343.1 GCA_013698525.1 Rubrobacteraceae bacterium | reverse complement strand
CGCGCGGGGCGAGGTGGGAGCCGGGACCGCCGAGGTGTATCTGGGCGGCTTCGAGGTCGACGTCGCTCTCGAGGAGAGCACGGATCTCGCTCACCGTCACCCCCGTGTCGAGCATGAGCCTTATGACCGCAGCGTCGCGGGCGTCGTCGCGGGTATTCAGGGGGAAGGAGAGGAGCTGGTCCACCTCATCTCTTTCCAGAAAGACTATCCGCTGGTCGAGCGGCTGGTGCATCGGTTCGATGGGGTCGAAGTCTATGTCGGCGTCGGTTGAAGTCCTGGCCCAATCCAGGAACCGTCTTACGGCGGCGTCCTTGCGGTACACGGTAAAGCGCTTGCGATTGCCTTCGAGGAGATAGTTGCGGAACTCCATCACGGCGCCGACGCCCACGTCCTCGACCCTGCTTACGTCCCTCTCTTCGAGGAAGCGAGCGAACTCGCGAAGGTCGGCCACGTAGAACTCGGCCGTGCGTGGGCTCGTGCCAGGGTCGTCTGCGAGATGGGCTGCGAAAGCTTCGATCAGGTCATCTATCTTCACGCGTATCATTCTAACGGCAAATCAGTGCTGCTTGGTATACTGCTTGAGGGTGATCGGTACTCCAAAAGCGTCGGTCTTGCTGGTCTCGCTAGCGATTTTGCTGTGCCTCCTGGCCTTTCCCATCCTGCCGGAGAGGGAGACGGCCTCGGCGGAGCTCCGCACGACCGAGATCGAGAACACAGGCACGCTGCTCGGAGAGAACTCCCCCGGGCTCGAGGTTCCCCGGAAAGCTCCTCCGGTTACCTCAAGCCGGGAGAATATATCGGCGGCCATGAAGATCACGGTGCCGCGGCTTGGCCTGAAGGACGTGGCCGTGCCGACGGGATCTAAGCAGGCCGAGCTCGACAGGGAGGGCATACTCCGCGTGCGCGGCAGCGGCCTACCCTGGATAGCGGGCTCGAACACGTTTATCACGGGGCACGCCCTCGGCTTCCCGCGGACCAGGGTACCCTACGTATTCTACAAACTCGGCAAGATGAAACCCGGTGATGAGATCTTCGTCGAAGACAAGGAAGGACGGAGGTACACGTTCAGGGTCTACGACCTCATGACCGTCGAGCCCAACGACTACTGGACGACCTACCCCGTAGAGGGCAGGACCGTCGTCTCGCTCCAGAGCTGCACCCCCATACCGACGTTCGAGAACCGCCTTGTGGTTCGCGGCGAACTGGTTTCCTAGCTTCTCAGCACGCCGCCTGAAGGCGGCTTGTCAGCATTTCAGCACACTTCGGCCTCAGCTTGTCAGCCCTGAACTTTCAGCCAACTAATAGCTGAAATGCGCGGGATGAGGAAGGCTCAAGGCCATCCTCATCCCGCTACATGGCGTTCTATGGCGTCGTGGGCGGCGTTGATCTCTGCCGTTACGCGCTCGGCACGGACCCGCTTCTCAGGATCGGAGAAACGATCCGGGTGGAAGCGCTTGACCAGGTCCCTGCGTTTCCTGTCCGCCTCTTCCATGGAAGCACCGGGGACCAGACCGAGCCTGTCGTAGGCGGCCAGGACGTTTGACGGGTATTTCCTGGGAACGAAAGTGGTGTTTGCAGACCGCCACCCCGAGGTACGTTGTGCGGCCGCCTCTTCCGCGGTGCGTCGCTCCTCCGCCCTGCGCCACTCCTCGGAGGCGCCTTTCCAGGCTGCCTCGAAGGCTCCTCTGAGGGCCTCGCTACGCTCGCGGCTGGTACGTAGCCTTTCGCGGAAGCGTTCGTCTTCCTGCAGGCTGGAGACGAAACCCTGGGCGAGGCGTCCCAGACGGCGCGGGATGCTCACTGTTCTTTTTTATCCCCGGTTTCCCAGTAGTCCTCAGTGTCCGAGAGCGGGCCTGGACGGCGGAGAACCTGGGTGTCGTCTTCCTCCTCGTCTTCCACACTCTCCATGACCTGCGTCTCTTCACCGGCTGCGGGGTCGGCGGGCGGCTCGTCCGCGTCTTCCTGTGGCAGGCCGAAGAAGTCGCGCACCAAATCTATGTTGTCGAGGCCAGCCTCGGCGGACGAGATCTTCCTCTCCTCTTCGGAGACGCCGAAGTCTCTGGCCTCGCGTGCCTTGCGTATCTCGTCTTCGAGGCTCCGGATCACCTCTTCGGTCTCGTCCTTGAATTGCTGTATACGGTTCTCGCTGAGGTCTATCTCGGAGTTGAGCTTGGATTCCCTGGTCCTCGTCGAGGACTCCAGCTCGGCGATGTCGATACCCGCAGCCTCGAGGGTCCCACGCACGATGCGCACGGCGGCCGGTCTTGGCACCTCTGGCGGGAGGTTCCTGATGACCTCGGCGGCCCGCTCGACGGTGAATCCGTGAGCCGCCAGGCCCTCCGACTCGTCCATCCCTGGCATGCCGGTACCGACCTCCTCGGAGGAGTAGATAGCGGTCCCCTCACCTTCGGTGCTCCCCGCGAACACCCTGGAGAAGAAGCTCTGCCGCGTCGTGCTGTGTTCCTCGTTCATCTCGCCGACATCCTTTCCGTAGCGGGTAGGGTCTCGACGCGTCGCGTCACCTCATCGAGCCCGCGGCGGAACAGAGCGATCCGCTCTTTGAGCCGCGCGAGGCCAGGGTCTTGCGGCCCCGAGACGAGGCTGCCGTCAAGGGCCAGCAGTTCTCCTCGCAGATTCCCCAGCAGGCTCTCGGCGCTCTCGAGCTGGGCGTTGATCATGCTGATGCCGCCGAGCACGTCGTCGTAGCCCGCGAGCTCCCCGCGGCGCCCCTGCAGCGCGCTCTCGAACGGCGCCCGCATGGGCGAGTCGGGCTCCAAACGCGCGAGATCCCTCTGCAATTCCTT
>JACCSM010000327.1 GCA_013698525.1 Rubrobacteraceae bacterium | reverse complement strand
GCGAAGACGTCAAGCCCCTGAAAAGAGACACCGTCGGGGAACAGAACCTGCGTGGCGAAGTACACCGCGAGGTTGGCGATCACGCCCACTACCGCCGCAGTAACCCCAACGAGAACGGCACTGATGCTCCGATTGTTGGCCAGACGCTCTATGTAAGGGGCTAGCAGGAAGATGAACAAGAAGCACGGTAGGAACGTCGCGTAGGTAGTGATCAAAGCCCCTAGCGTCCCGTAGAGCAAGGGGGCAAAGGGACCTGGGTCGTTGTACGCGCCGATAAACCCAACGTACTCGGTGACCATAATCAACGGTCCCGGCGTTGACTCGGCGAGGCCGAGTCCCTGCACCATCTGCTCCGCCGTCAGCCACCCGTACTGGCTCACGGCCACCTCGGAGATGTAGCTCAAAACAGCGTAGGCCCCGCCGAATGTGACAAACGCCGCCCCCGTGAAGAACAGCGCCTCCTCCACGAGCACGTCGTTCCCACCGCGCCACAGGTAAAGGGCGCCAACAGGAACCGCCCACAGCACCACAAACGTCCCAAGGAGCCTCAGGTTACGCAACTGGAATTACCTCGGTTTTGTGGACGGGTAGCATCTACGCCACGGCCGCTCCTTCCATTGTAGCCTCCTCGTAGTCGGCGGGACTCCGGTAGCTCAAAGCCGAATGCAGCCTACGTCGGTTGTACAACCCATCAAGTTAATACCCCGCTAAGAAGCCGCTGATTTAGTGGCCGTTTTCGGCTGCCGGATGTAGGATCGAGAGCGTCCGTGGAAGGAGCTTTTGCCATGATGCGTCGTCGCAGCGATCTGCCTCCCGTCGATCCGCAACCGTGGGCCTCTCTTTTACCCACCGATTCATTCTACTCCCGCCTGGCCAAATGGCGTGACGTGCTCGTCGACGATGAAGACTATGCCTCACTCTACAAGGACTCCCCCAAAGGCAGGCCTTCCATCCCTCCCTCGATGGTGGTGCTCACCATGCTGCTTGAGTATCACGACGATTGCTCCGATGCCGAGGCGGAAGCCAGGATGCGCTTCGACCTCAGATGGAAACACGCCCTGGGACTCGGTCTGGAGGATGAGGGCTTCGATGCGACCGTGTTGTGCCACTTCAGGCGCAAGTTGCTGGAGCGAGGGTTGGAGCGGGAGCTCTTCGAGCGATTGGTGAGAGCCGCCCGGGAAGCAGGGCTGCTCGCCAAAGACGCCACCCAAATCCTGGACAGCAGCCATGTGCTGGGGGCAGCGGGAGCTAGAGACACCTACACGCTCATCCGAGGCGGCATCCGCAAACTGCTTAGGGCGCTGGGATACACGGCAGCCAGCGAAGGGAAGCTCGCCGAGAGGCTCTGGTGGTATCTGGACCCCCAGACGCCCGAGAAACCAGACATCGACTGGAGCGACGCTGAGGTTCGCGCCGCCCACTTGAAAGAGATCCTCGAAGATGTCCAAGAGGCGCTCTCATTGGTGGACCCAAGCGCCGGTGCGTCTCCTGCGGTAAGCGAGGCGTCGGCGTTGTTGGAGAAGATCGTCTCCGATGACGTAGAGCAAGGGCCGCCTCAACCTCCCGGACCCAAGCGCCGAGGCCGTCCACCCAAGAACAAGCAGCACGATGCCCAAAAAGCGACACAACAACCGCCGGCGGAGGCCCCCGGCCCTAGGTTGCGTCAGGCAGTGCCCAAGGACCGGGTTCTCAGCGTGATCGACCCAAAGATGCGTGTAGGACATAAAAGCCAGCGTCGCAGCTGGGCTGGATACAAGTTCCATGTGGCCGAGGAGCCACAGAGCGAACTGATCACCCAGGTAGGGGTGCGTCCGGCCAACGAGTACGACGCCGATGCCGCCCCCGATCTGGTAGGCGGGCAGCGAGAGTCCGTGGGGCTATTGCCCAAAGAACTGCTGTGCGACGGAGCCTACGGCTCGGCCGATGTACGCGCCCGGTTGAGAGGAATGGGAGTAGAGGTGGTGGCCAAGATGCGGCCGCTTACAGACAGTAGGCACTTGCGCAAAGACGAGTTCGAGATCGATCTCAGCGCCAATGGCGGGGAGGGGAGTGTAACGTGTCCTGCAGGGATCACGACGACGGACTACCGCATGGCCCGCGATGGATGGTACCGTCCGGTAAAGCTGTTTCGCTTCCCACGGGAGGCGTGCGACGAATGCGAGCTTAGAGGAAGGTGTTTGGGCGGTCCCACTGGCAGGACCAAGCACCCGGTGCGCCAACCACCCGGCAGGCAGGTGCAACTGCACTACCACGAAAAGGAGCTTCAGAAGGCTCGAGGATCTCAACGAACACCCGAGCAGAGACGAGCACTGAGGGAGAAGCTGAGGCCCCGGGCCATAGTGGAGCGCAAGATAGCGGAGTTGGTGCGGCCTCACGGATTACGTCAGGGTCGCTACTTCGGAGAAGAGAAGACCGACTTGCAGGCGGTGTTTACGGCGACGATGGTAAACGCCAAGCGGCTATTGACCCTGAGCGTGGAGGATACGAAGCTCACGAAGAAGCTGCGGAGGGCTCTGGCTGCTTGAGAGGAGCCGACCGTAGCGTACATTTGGGACGAGTGGCAACCAACGCGCCCCACTCGATCTCGACTAAATCAGCGGCTTCTTAGCCCTGATTATTCACGGACCGATAGATGCTCTAGCATAGGGCCAAAGTACCCAGTAGCTGCATCATGAGGAGTCTTGTAGCATGTAGGTGAGAGGGTCACAGTGGCAACGCATAGGGAAGGAAATATGCGGGAGGGTGTAGAGGCCGACCAGATTCGCTCTATCGAACACGAACGTTTGCGGGCGTTGGTGGAGGCAGATATGGAAGTATCACACCAGCTTCACGCGAACGACTTCCAACTGATCAACCCCTCCGGAGAGTCGCTCTCGAGGGAACAATACCTAGGCCGCAGTGGCCTCCGACGATATCAACTATCTTGTGTGGGAGCCTGAGGCCATAAGAGTACGCCTGAGTGGCGAGATGGTCCTCATTCGATACGTCTCGCAGCTCGAGATCGTAGTCGGGGGTCAGAGGGTGCCTCCCCGGCACTACTGGCACACGGACTCCTATGAGAAACGCAACGGGCGGTGGCAGGCTGTGTGGTCGCAAGCGACAGAGATACAGTAATGGTTCGACCTGGTGAGAGTCAGGGGAGGACTCCCTGACCAAGGAGATGCATCATCTCGCTTCAGAGCGTACAGATCAGCCTTTCTGGCACTCACTCACGGTCACCAAACTTGACTCACGAATAAACCAGGTTAGAGGATCGCGACGAAGGTCGGTGCATAACACGACTTGGATCCTGAATGTCCCACGCGAACCAGGACTCATACCGAGTCCGTTCGAACGAGCCCGCATTCGGGCTGCGGCACACGCGGGGGCCTCCCAAACGTCATTCCCGCGAAAGTGGGAATCCACTACTACGAGGAGCGGCTCCGTGAGTAACGGCGAGCTCCCTCTTGCTGCGGTATTCACCCGGACTTGGTATCAGAGTACAGGGGTACGGTAGGCAGCCCCATGTTGTGTCCGGCGGCCAATCCAGACTACTTATGGATATAACGCTTGCAGTGCCTGGGGGCTCGGCGAGTGCGCCGCGGAGATCTCGAGAGCGAGCTACGGCACGTACGCCGTGCGCTAGGAGTTCTTCACGGCTTCGTTGAGGTCCTGCAAACCCTGCTTGGCGTCGGAGAACAGCATCATGGTCTTGTCGGTGTCGTAGAAGAGGGGGTTGTCCACGCCCGCGAAGCCTGGGCTCAGGGAGCGTTTGATGAAGATGACGTGCTCGGCATTCTCGACTGCGAGGACGGGCATTCCGCTTATGGGGCTCTCCACCTCGGGGTCGTTGGCGGAAGGGTTGACGACGTCGTTGGCGCCGACGATGATCGCGGCGTCGGCGTCATCGAATTCGGGGTTTATGTCTTCGAGGTCGTAGAGTTTCTCGTAGGGGATACCCACCTCGGTAAGAAGTATGTTCATGTGTCCTGGCATCCTTCCGGCGACCGGGTGGATGCCGAAGAGGACCTCCTTGCCCTCGGACTCGAGCGTCTCCACGAGGTCTCGCATCGCCTGCTGGGCCTGGGCCACGGCGAGACCGTAACCGGGTACGATCACGACTTTCTCCGCCTCGTCCGCGAGGTACTCGCCCACCAATTCGGCGCTCGCGTCGTTGACTTCCCGATCTTCTTGCTGCTCGCTTCCGCCACCTCCGGAAGCGGCGATGCCAGCGAAGATGATCTTGCCTAGAGGACGCCCCAGCGCGCTCGACATGAGCCTCGTCAGGATGGTTCCTGAGGCGCCGACCAGTGTACCGCTGATGATGAGGGCGTAGTTGGAGAGCACGAAGCCCGAGGCCGCCGCCGCAAGCCCCGTGAACGCGTTGAGCAATGAGATCACAATGGGCAT
>JACCSM010000310.1 GCA_013698525.1 Rubrobacteraceae bacterium | reverse complement strand
TAGTCCTCTTCCGAGATCTCTTCTTTGTTCAGGACGCGGAGGCGGTCCAGTTTTACCTGAAGCGTCCCGCGGTACTCGTGGGTGTTGCCCTCGACGCTGACGTACTCTGGCTCCGGAAGGCCATGTAGCAGTTCGTTCGGGAGCCCCCACATGCGGGCATCCACGGAGCCGGTGCGGTCCACCAGTTTCAGGGACAGGTATGGCGAGCCACGGGAATCGTTTCGCACTGTGGCATCGGTGGCGAGGAAGGTCGAGCGCAGGCTCATGCCCGCGCTCAAGTCCTTCGCCCAGAACCTCTCTTTTTTCAGAAGGCTGCCCTTCTAGCTCTACCCTTTGACTGCTCCCGCCGTCAGCCCCGAGACTATCCGGCGCTGGAAGATCAGGACCATTATCACCAGCGGCACCGTGACCACCACCGCGGCGGCGGCCTGCGCCCCGTAGTCCACCGTGTAGATCGTGGCGAAGTTCGGGATCACGACCGTCACCGGCTGGGTGTTCTCGTCGAACAGGAACGTGTTGGCGAAGAGGAACTCGTTCCAGGCGAAGATAAACGTCAGGATCGCAGTCGTGAATACACCCGGCGCCGCCAGCGGCACGATCACCTTCTGAAACGCCTGTATCGTCGTCGCGCCGTCCACCCTCGCCGCATCCTCCAGGTCGACGGGCAGCTCCCTGAAGAATGCCACCAGGAGCCAGATGGTCAGCGGCAGCGCGAACACCGTGTCGGTGATGATCACGGACCAGTAGGTGTCAATGAGGCCGACCTGGCTAAACTGGACAAAGAGGGGGGCGATGATCGCGACCGCCGGGAAGAAGCTGAGCGCCAGGATCAAGGTCATCACCGTATTCCTGAAGCGGAACTTCAGCCTCGCTATGGCGTAGGCCGCGATGGACCCAAAGAAGAGGCAGATCACGGTGGTTGCAGAGGAGATTATCGTGCTGTTTAGCAATGCCTTCTGGAAAGCCGTGTCGGCGAAGATCTGAGCGTAGTCGGCGCCGGTGGGGTTGGCGGGCAGAAGCGTCGGCGGCGAGGCGAAGAGCTCGGTCTTTGTGATGATGCTCATCTTGAAGATCCAGATGAGCGGGAACATGCTCACCAAAACGAAGATCACCAGGAACACGTAGAAGAGGATCGCGTTGAGCGTGTTACGGCCCGTCGCCCCTTTGGTCGTCGTTGCGCTAGCCATCTCTCTACTCCTCCGTGGAAGTCTGCATGCCGAGAACCCTGATAAAGAAGAGCGCTATGGCGAACGCCGTCACGAAGATGAAGACCGCCGCGGCGTTGCCTGGGCCGAACTGGAGCTGGCTGATCCTCACGCCCTCGTACACGAACGTGCTGAGAGAATCCAACCCGCGGCTGGTCATCACCCAGAACAGGTCGTAGATCCGGTAGGCGTCGAGGGTGCGGAACAGGACGGCGACCAGGATGGTGCCCTTGAGGAGCGGCAGCGTTATGCGGAAGAAGCGCTGCATCACACTCGCCCCGTCCACCCGCGCAGCCTCGTACACCTCGCCGGGGATGGTCTGCAGCCCCGCCAGGAGCAAGAGCGCCATGAACGGCGTCGTCTTCCACACATCTACAAAGATGACGGCTATCAAGAGCAACGTGTCATCGGCGAGTATCGGCCCGTCGATAACCCCTATAGCATTCGCCACGTAGTTGATGACCCCTACCTGGTCCTGGAACATCAGCCGCCACATGACCGCCGAAATGACCGTTGGGAACGCCCACGGAACCAGGATAGCGGCCCTCACGAGCCCGCGGCCTCGGAAGGCCTGGTTGATGGCGAGTGCTATGCCGAGCCCGATGATGAACTCCAGCGCCACGCTCGCCACCGTGAAGATGACGGTGTTAGAGAGGCCCAGCCTGAAGTCGGGGTTCTGGAACATCTCGACATAGTTCTCCACCCCGACGAACGAACCGAAGGAGGTCACTGTGGAGTCGGTCAGGCTCAGCACGACGCCGTACAATACCGGGTAGAATGCCACGACCAGGACGATTAACAGGGCGGGCAGGACCATGTAGTACGCCGTGCGCCGCTCGGGGCTGCCGAACTCCTCCTTGAACCAGCTTCGCTCTTTTCCCTCTCCAGACGCGGTCGTCACGCCTCACCTCTCTTCCGATGCCCGGCCGGATCGGAGCCCGCCGGGCGTGGCCCGAGGATCGTCACGATGCCTGCTCGACGATCTGCTGCAGCGAGTCTTGCAGCGTCTTGACAGCCGCCTCGGGGCTTTCATCCCCCTTGAGGGACGTATTGAACTGCTCTGACATCTCCAGCGACATATCCGAGTAGTATGGTGAGACGGGACGGGGCTTGGCATTCGTAAGCGCCGTCTTCGCTACCACGGTGGTCGGAACCTTCTCATTAACCTCCGGGTCGTCGTACAGGCTCGTCCGGGTAGGAAGCAGCGTGGCCGACAGGGCCCGTTCCTTCTGGGCCGGCTCCGCGCTCATCCACTGGACGAACTCCCAGGCCTCCTCCTGCAGGTCGGAGTTGGCGCTGATCAGGAGGTTCCACCCTCCCTGGCAGTTGGCCTTCGGCGCACCCTCCACGGTGGGGATGGACGTGACGCCGATCTTCTCCGGTGTAACGTCCGGGTAATCGCTGGTGCCCGCCAACGCGTACATGTATGACCAGTTGCGGGCGAAGACTGTGTCGCCGCCGAGGAAGGCCGGGTCGGTCTCCGTCTCGGTGTAGGTCGAGACCCCCTCGGGAGCCAGCCCGTCAGTGACAAAGCCTCGCTGGGTCTCGAGGCCCGCGACCGTTTCGGGGCTGTCTATGATCACCTCGTCGCCGTCGAGAACGTCACCACCGTGCGTCCACACGTACTCCAGGGCGTTGCACACGCCGCCCTCGTAGTTGGAGCCCTGGAAGACTATCCCGTACTTGATCCCCTGGTCCTGCATTACCTTCTCGGCCATTTCCTGGAGTTCCATCCAGGTCTGGGGGGGCTCGGAGAAACCGCTCTTCTCGAGGAGGTCCGCTCGGTAGAAGAGCAACCCGGCGTCCGTGAACCAGGGCTTGCCCCAGATCTTATCGTCGTAGGTGAGGGACTCTATCGGGGCCGGCAGGTACTTGCTCTGCTCGCTCTTGGGAAAACGATCCGTGACGTCCAGGACCCAGCCGTTCGCCGCCATCTGGGCCGTCCAGATCACGTCGCCCCCTATGATGTCTATGTTGCTCTGTCCGGCCTGGAACTCGGTCTTGATCTTGTCGAAGTACTGGCCGGTGTCCGTGGGCATCTCCCGGTAGGTCACCTTGAGCTTGCCCTTGTTCTCCTTGTTGAACTTGTCTATCAAGCCCTGCAGGGTCCCGGACGTGTCGGTCCCCATGGTGAAGACGAGGTTCCCCGAGCCGCTACCGCCGCCACCACAACCAGCCGCGCCCAAGAGGGCCGTCCCGGCGAGCCCGGCGCCTCCGACCTTCAGGAAGTCCCTACGGCTGTACCTCCGTGCTTCCGGTGTTCCTGGTCTCTCTCTGCGTATTCCCGTCATTCGCGTTCGCTCCTCCCTATCCCTTGCCTTGCGAGCAGTTTTCTCCATCGGCTTGCGGGGTTCCCCCGGCGGTCCACCGTGGACCGTCCCCGCAAGCCGTTCCTACAGGATGGCCTTCTCCGACTCCGGGTCGAAGAGACGGATCTTGGTTCCATCTATCACCAGGCGCATTTTTTGTCCCGTGCGGGCGACGCTCGCCGCTGAGACCCGCGCCACCATGAGGTCGCTCGATTCGTCGGGAGAGCCACCGGCCCCGTTCCCACCTTCACCCTCATCGCCGC
>JACCSM010000288.1 GCA_013698525.1 Rubrobacteraceae bacterium | reverse complement strand
ACGGCGGCGGCCTCCAGCTCACCAGGATGCTGGACGCACTCCACATCCCCACGCGGTTTCACGCGGGGCTCAGGGTGACGGACGAGGAGACTATCGAGGTGGCCGAGAACGTGTTCGCGGGGGGCGTGAACAAGGGACTCGTTCGCGGGCTTGACGCGCTCGGGGTACAGGCCGCAGGCATCTCGGGGACAGACGGGCCCACGCTCCTGGTGGAGCCGGTCCCGGATCTTGGCCGGGTTGGCAAGGTCGTGCGGGTCGTGCCTCACCTCATCGAGACCCTCTGGGCCGGAGGGTTCGTCCCCGTCATCGCGCCGCTCGGGCTCGGCCCAGAAGGCGCGTACAACGTCAACGCCGACTCGGCAGCGGCGGCCCTCGCCGTCGGGCTAGGGGCCGGATACCTGTTCGTACTCACCGACGTGGACGGGCTGCTGGAGGAGGGTGAGCCGGTGGAGACACTCGCCCCGGATGAGTGCGAGGACTACGTCGACAGCGGGCTTGCGGCGGGCGGGATGGTGCCCAAGCTGCGGGCAGCGGCCGAGGCAGCCCGCGGCGGGGTTGAGGCCAGGATCCTCAACGGCAATAGAAAAGGCGCGATCGCGGCGGCGATCGCGGGCGAGCGGGTTGGAACCCTCATATCCGAAGGAGTCGCGGCATGCAAGCAGTAATGGAGACATATAAACGTCTGGGTATCGCGCCAACGGGGGGCGAGGGAAGCTGGCTCTTCGATAGAGAGGGGAACCGCTACCTGGACTTTATAGGCGGGATCGCCACGAACTCCCTGGGGCACGGCCACCCGGATCTCGTGGGGGCTATACAGGAGCAGGCCGGGAAGCTCATCCACTGCTCCAACCTTTATGAGATCCCACTCCAGGCCGAGGTAGCGGAGATGCTCACCGGCGCGACGGACTTCGACAGGGTCTTCTTCTGCAGCTCAGGAGCAGAGAGCGTAGAGGCGGCGATCAAACTCTCACGCAAGTACGCCCACGACACCTACGGTCCCAACAAGCACGAGATCCTGACGTTCTCGAAGTCCTTCCACGGGCGCACCTACGGTGGCCTCACCGCCACTGCCCAGCCCGCGCTACGGGACGGCTTCGGCCCGATGCTGCCCGGCATGGTCCACGCTCCCTTCGGCGATCTCGAAGCCGCAGAGGCGCTGGTTGGTCCGCAGACCGCGGCCGTGCTCGTCGAGCCTATCCAGGGCGAGGGCGGCGTGAACGAGCCACCCGAGGGCTTCCTCAGAGGATTGCGCGGGCTTTGCGACGAGCACGGGGCGCTCCTCATCTTCGACGAAGTCCAGACCGGTGCGGGACGCACGGGACACCTGTACGCCTACCAGGGAGTGGGCGTCGTCCCCGACGTGCTCACGAGCGCCAAGGGCCTTGGTGGCGGCTTCCCCGTCGGGGCGATGATGGTCAAGGAGGAGTACGCCGCGCTCGGGCCGGGGAACCACGGCTCGACCTTCGGGGGCAACCCCCTGGCGATGGCCGCGGTCAAAGCAGTGCTCGGTGTTGTGAATGACCCGGCTTTCCTCCGAGAGGTGCGGTTCAAGGGGACCGTGCTCAAGAACGCGCTCGAAAAGCTGGCTGAACAGGTCCCGGGCGCGGAGGTGAGGGGCGAAGGGCTCCTGCTCGGGTTCGACTTCGGCGACGCCGGCCTTGCCAGGGAAGTCTTCGAGCACTGTCTGGATCAGGGCGTCCTCGTCAACCTGGTTGGCGGCACGACCATCCGCATGGCGCCGCCGCTCACCGTAAGCAGAACGGAGGTACGGGCTGCGCTCGATACCTTTCGAGGCGGCGTTTACCAGGCCGTAGAGGAGACCGTACCCGAGGCGGCGGTAGCGTGAGCGTGGTGATCCCTGACCTCCAGAATGCTCCACCCCCCCCGTCCCCCCTCTCTGGCCGCGACTGCCTGACGCTCGGAGAGTTCACCCCCAGAGAGATATCCCTGATCCTGGACGAGGCCCTCCGCATAAAGACTTTGCAGAAGAGCCGTATACCGTACAGGCCCCTGCGCGGGCGTACGCTCGCGATGGTCTTCCAGAAGCCATCCAACAGGACCCGTGTCTCCT
>JACCSM010000286.1 GCA_013698525.1 Rubrobacteraceae bacterium | reverse complement strand
TGGTCATGGAGTCTCCCGCAAGAGCGGGACCGCGTCTCGGACACGGCTGATCGTGGTGGCGTGCGCCTCCGCGTCCACCTCACAGGCCACCACCCGCCGCCCAAGCCGGGCCGCGACCGCCGGCACGGTGCCACCGCCCGAGAACGGGTCGACAACGAGGTCGCCGGGTTCGGTGAGGGTTTCGATCAGCTTCGCGGCTTCGCCCTCGGCTTGCCCCCACGGGTGGAACTTCTTACTCTTGCGATCCCCGCAGCGCAGGAAGTCCGTCAGCCACGCGTGGGAGGGGATGCCCCGGGAGAAGATCAGGACCGGCTTCCAACGGTTCTGGACCCGCCGGTCGAAGATGTGCGCGGAGCCGCGCAAGTGCTCGGTGGCGACAGTCCAACGGTAGTCGAGCCGCCGCCGGAGCTGATCCAGGTATTCCGGCAGTAGCCGCTGCCCAGCGTAGCAGGCGAGCACGCCGCCGGGGCGGAGCGCCTGGGAGGTGAAGTCCGCCAGGTCGCCCCAGAGGGGCAGGTATTCGGTACCGTACGGGGGGTCGGTGAGTATCAGGTCTGCGCTCCCAGGCTCCATGTCGAGGTCACGGAAGTCCGCTCGCTCGACCCGCACGTCGCCGTCCCGGAGCGGCACCGGCGCTGGAGCGTACGCCCGTTGGCGGGCCGCCTCCTCCTCCCTGCGGAGTCGCTCCAGGCGCGGCCGGACGAGACGCCGGATCATCGTGGCGGTGAGGCGCTCGCCGTGCTCGCTCTTCAGCTCGCGCCAAACCTCTATGGCCTCCCTCTCGTCTTCTCGCACCAATGACGCAATCTCGCGCGCCTGGGCGACGTTTCGGGGTCCGCCAAGCCCCTCGCCGTCGGGGTCACGGATGGGGTCAACTGACCCCAAAACGCCCGCGACGTCCGCCGCCTCGATGTGCCGGTTGGCGTGACGCCGGTCCATACCCCAGCGATCGCGGCAGTATTTCTCGAAGGTCGGGTGCGTTAGACGATAGAGCCTCCGGTCTCTGATCTCCCGCAGTGCGTCCCCGACCGCGATGAACGTCTCCAGCCCGCGAGCGACGACATCCTCCAGCTCAGCCAGCCGGCGCGTCTCCTCCGGCTTTCGTGGGGTGCTCGCCGGTAGCCCCGTCATGCCGTCTCCGCAACGCACGCGGCCAGCGGCTCCTCCCACGCGGCCCGCTTGCATTCGTAGACCCTCGCGTCCCCGCGGAAGTCCTCGATCTCTCCGATTTGCTCCCTGCGGGCGTCCCAAGCCTCGAGCCAGGCTGCTGTGAGGGAGATCCTGACGTCTTCGGAGATCCCAACCAAGCCCGCGTCCATGGGCTTTGAGGACCAGCTATCCTCGCCGAACAGGCTCCGGGGACTCTTGATGCCCATCGCGCTAGCGAGGTCCGCGTAGTGAAGTCTGCCGCCGGATGTCGCAGGACGGCCGTCACGGTTTCGGTCCCCTTGCCCACTTGTCAGAGCGTTACCCAACGGGCCTCGGATACGATTTTTCCGGGACCAGTTCGGTGCCATGTGCCCGTTCCACGGATGTCCGGTCCGGGGGTCTAGGAGGCCCCCCGGACGTCCCGGACATGCCGTTCGGGTGTTCGGCGGCGTCCGACGGATGTCCGGTCGGTCCTTCCGGACACTGCGTTTTGTGCGCGGCAAAGTAGCGTTTCTCATATTTCTCAACCCTTCCGGTGCGTTCGAGGAGTTGCTTGGCATCTCCGAACGTGCTTTTCGCAAGCTTACAGCTTGTATGCCATTCGACGAATCCCGCACCTTTCTCACCGTACGTCTTAAGTGCGTCCAACGCCTTCCTTTGGGTCACTGTGAGTCCATTGTCTCCTTGCGATTCCTCGGCGGTCTCTCCGCTGTGCAGAAAAACAAACCCATCGCTGCTGCCACCGACCTCGAACTTCACCACTTGCGGCAGTACCGCCTCGCGGTCCTTCTCCCTCCGAAGAACGAGCCGTCCGACCTTTTGCCGGTCGAACGGCTCGGGTCTGGTGAGCCGCCACTGCACGTCCACTTCGTCCTTCTTCCGGGTTGAACCCCGGGCGCGCTTTCCGTCATGGGGCACGTGATCCAACAGGACCACGGTGCAGCCCCGATCCCGCGCGGGCCTCGAGTAGCGTGCCGCCCACGTTGCAATGTCCGTCGCCTCGTTCTCCGAAAGGTTCGCGTTCGCGAGATGGTCGAGCCAGGAGTCGAACACGACCAGGTCCGGCTTGATGGCGTCGAGGAATCTTCTGAATGAGGCAGGCATGTCTAGGCCCATGCTGAGCGTTGGGTAGTAGAACAGGCGTGCGTCCACCTGCGAAGAATCAACGCCGAGCGCCACCAGCCGCTCCGAGACGATCCGCTGACCATTCTCGGTATCGAAAAAGGCGACCGCCTGCCCTCGCCCGATAGCGTTCTTGATCAACCATAGCGCAAGCCACGTCTTGCCGACCCCCGGCCCCGCGAACAAATGGTGTACTGACCCTCTGATGAGTAAGCCCGGCTCGAGTTCTTCAGGAAGTTCCACGCCGCCTCTCATGGCCTCACCAAGCAAGACCCGGCCCTCGAGTACACCGTCTGCGATGTTGCGCCCGTTCTCTCTGTAGATTGCCGTTTCGAGTTCATCGTCCTTCACCGGACCACTTCGCATTCCCTTGGGACGGCCGCCATCGTTTCCTTCAATCCTGCTCCGACGATCCTCGACGCATGAAGGCGTCGAGATCACCTACGTAGAACCTCGGAGCCCTCCCCACGCCACCAACGCGGAGATCCCCACGCCGCACGGCGCGCCACAGTGTTGTCCGGTCGAGGCCAGTGTGACCTTCCGCCTCGGAATAGGTCAACCACGTCCGTTCCGGCGTTTCCGGCTGACGTTCGTTCACGTTGCCTCCGCTTCCCGTCGTTGTCTCTACGATCCCAATACTGCCGGTCGTTGCGCTATCCTGCACGGAAAATAGAGTTGAAACGCGTTGGAGGACAAAAAAGGTGTGGGATGGAACGAAACATCGCCGGTGAGTTTGAAGAAGCGCTCAAGAGGAGGCTAGTCCCAACCCTAAAGGGAGACGCATGGCGGGTCTGCAAAGGGGGATACCTGATAAAGGGCCGGGGCGAAGGAAGGTACCTAGTCCCCAAGCACGACGTTTGCCTGTAGAGCAAGTGGCGCACGGTCAACCTCACAGAAGAACGGGACCTCGTCCCGGACTTCGTCAAGGCGTACAGGAAGGCCTTGGAGCGGTGCAAGGAGCAGCCGCCGAAGTTGAGCGAGTTCGAGGAGCCCATTTTGGGATTCGTCGGCAGATACGGGCTAGGCATCACCGGAGAATTTCAGTGGGCTGGAGGTCAAGGAGAAACTCTACGTAACTACGTAGAGGTCATGCAGTATGTGGCACCACTCGTGCGGTTGCTCGAAGCTCTTCTTTCCGACGAGGAAGCCGTTATTTATGCTGCTCTGAGGGAGTGTCCCGATGTACTACTTTTCCTCGCGTCGGCCGACGACATCGCCTCATACCTAGACGACGACGGTGCATCGTACCGTAGAGAAAACGGCGAAGAGTACGAGATGGGCGTCGTAGAGCACGCGCTCATCGGGTTGGGTTACGTTGTGGCGCATTGGTTCCATGAGCTGTGCTTCCCGTTCGCCATCCCCGAACCTCATGCCCGCCATTTAAATCAGATGGACACTGGGTGGGGATTCTCGAATCTTGCAGGGGCGATGTTCTGGCATCTGTTCCAATTGTTAGGCGCTCAGGGTAGGGTCACGCGATGCAAGCAATGTGGTGATCTGATCATCGACGCTCACAAGAACACTGAGTTCTGCCGAAATAACGGTAAATGCCGCAACAGGTACGATCATCAGTCAGGCAGGCGTGCCGAACGCGCCCGGCGAAAAACCGGCGGCACTTAACACCGTTGCGAGTTAGCTACAGCCGGAGCGCCGTGCGAGCCGGAGGGAAAGAACTTTTAGGGGCACGAAACCACGGTTTCCGGCATGTCTGGCCCACTTGTGTTGAGCGTTCTGCCCTTAGGTAAAGCGAATCTGCATCCGCGAGCAATGCCCAGCAACGCTCTACTGTCACTCGTAATAAGCGGGTCAGCAGCTAGAGTCCGCTCGTCGGCTCTCTCGAATCGTTTTAGATAGGCTGCATTGAGCGATTCAACGTTAACATCCACAACTCATTCTTGGTCTTTTCATGACAACCTAACTTCGGGATAGTTCGTGGCCTCGTGAGGTGCGTCTATGGACCGAACATCCTGAAACACGGAAGCGATCAAACTGCTCCACAACATGTGAGATAGGGACCTGGCTACCGGGATTCGACAACTGCTTCGGGAAGGTGGATGCTGACAAGCGAGGCTGTCGGGAACCCTCAAGCGTTCGTGCGGCACGCGCGACGCTTAGAGGGTAACGAAACGGAGAGGCGCGAATCTTCCGTGAGCGTCTCTTCAGTGCCTTCTGGTACATTGAGGGAGTTTATGGAGGACTGTCTGGAGAGGATCGGTGAAGACGATCCGGAGGGAAAGGAAGGGGGCAGAGAGATAGCGTCGGAGACGCGCGAGGAGGATATAAGGGTCACTGCGGGGCGGCCTTGGGGGTAGCTCACCGCCAGGACGAACTTGTATACTACTTTCCGGTGGTATTCTCACCACCGGAAAGGGAGACGTGAAACCCTCGGATCACGAGCGAAACGACATCTACCACGGTGCCCCCGGCGGGCCAGAGAAGCCCACGCATGCGAACGAGCCGCTAGAGGGGGCCGGCCGGTGGCTGCGCTCGGTCTTCGAGAACTCCCCAGAGATCGTGAAGGTCGTCGACCCCGACGGCACCCTCAGGTACGCCAGCCCCGCCTTCGGGCGGGCGCTCGGGTACGATCCTAAGGAGGCTGTGGGCATGAACGTCTTCGATTACGTCCATCCCGACGACCTGGCCCGCGTGCTGGAGGGGGCCGAGAAGGCCCTTTTGGGCGACAGCGTAGGCGGGAGCCTCGTCGAGTACCGTTTTAGGCACAAGGATGGCTCCTGGCGTTGGATGGAGGGGGCGGGCACCTACCTGCCCGACGCCCCGGACGTCGAGGGTGTGGTGGTCAACGCCCGGGACATAACGGAGCGCAAGGAGGCCGAGAGGGCGCTCAGGGAGAGCGAGCGGCGCTTCTCCTCGGTGGTTTCTAACGCCCACGCATACGCCTACCGCTGCCTCAACGAGCCGGGTTGGCCGAACGAGTACGCAAGCGACTACGCCCTGGAACTGACCGGCTACCCGCCTGAGGACCTGATCGTCGGGGGGAAGGTCCAGTTAGGCGACCTCATCGTGGAGGAGGACCGGAGAAGGGTGTGGGACGAGGTCCAGGAGGCGCTCGCCGGGGGCCGGGGGTTCGAGCTGAGGTACGCCATCCGTCGCAGGGACGGCCAGATAAGGCACGTGCACGAGTTCGGCAGGGGTGTCTTCGGCGAGGACGGCGGGGTGGTCGCACTGGAGGGCCTTCTGTACGACGTGACCGGGCACAAGGAGGCGGAAGAGGCGCTCAAGGAGAGCGAGGAACGCTACCGGGCGGTGATGGAGCAGAGCGTGGAGGCCATCTACCTGTTCGACGCCGAGACCAAGCGTGTTCTGGAGTCCAACGCCGCCTTCAGGAGGCTCATGGGCTACGCCGAAGAAGAACTCCTCGGCATGCGCATCTATGACTTTATCGACCACGACGACGAAGATATTGCCCGACACGTTAGGCGTAGCCTCAAGGAGAAGCGACGCCACATAGGCGAGAGGAGGTACCGTCGGAAGGACGACTCGGTGATCTTGGTGGACACGAGCGCCTCTGTAATCTCCTACGGCGGCAGGATGACGTTATGCGCCATCTCCAGGGACGTCACCGAGCGCAGGGAGGCCGAGGAGGTCGTGCGCAAGAGCGAGGTTAGGTTGGCGGAGGTGCAGCGGCTGGCGCACCTGGGCGGGTGGGAGTGGGACGTGCGGACCGACGAGATATTCTGGTCGGACGAGGTCTACCGCATCTACGGTTTGGCGCCGGGGTCGTCCGTACCGAGTTATGAAGGCTTCATGGCGGTCGTGCACCCGGACGACAGGGAGATGGTAGGTAAGGCCATAGACGGGGCTCTCAACGAGAGTAAGCCCTACGACGTCGAGCACCGGGTCGTGCGCCCCGACGGGGAGGTGCGGATGGTCCACCGCCGGGCCGAGGTGGTGCGGGGAGAGGGGGGAGAGCCCCTGAGGATGATCGGAACCGTCCACGATATCACCGAGCGCAGGGCACTGGAAGAGCGTCTGGAGCACCAGGCGCTTCACGACTCCCTTACCGGCCTCCCGAACCGCCAGCTGTTCGTCGATCGCCTTGAGCAGGCCCTCAGGCGGATCAGGAGACGACGGGGGCGAAAGGTTGGGGTGCTGTTCATGGACCTCGACGGCTTCAAGGTCATAAACGACTCCCTCGGCCACGACACGGGCGACAGGCTGCTGGTCGAGATGACGAAGCGTCTCGGACGCTGCCTCAGGCCCGAGGACACTTTGGCCCGTTTCGGCGGAGACGAGTTCACCGTGCTGATCGAGGACGTGGAGGTATCCGACGCCGCCCTGCGGGTGGCCGAGCGGATCGTCGAAGAGCTACGAGAGCCCTTTTCCCTGGAGGGGCGGGAGCTGTACGTGGCCGCGAGCATCGGGGTGGGGCTTGGAAGCGATGGCATGAAGGGCTCCGAAGAACTGCTAAGGGAGGCAGACACCGCTATGTACCGGGCCAAAGCCGAGGGCTTGGGCTACAAGGTGTTCGACTCGGCCATGCACGGGCGGGCGGTGTCCCGTCTGCAGCTTGAGAACGACTTCAGGAGGGCCATAGAAGAGAACGAGTTCGTCGTCCATTACCAGCCTATAGTCAACCTCCAGACCGGCTCGGTGTGGGGGATGGAGGCGCTCGTAAGGTGGGAGCACCCGGAGCGGGGCCTGCTGGACCCGGACGAGTTCGTGCCCATGGCCGAGGAGAGCGGCTTGGTGGTGCCCATGGGCGAGTTGGTGCTTGAGGAAGCCTGCCGCCGGGCGGTCGAGTGGCAAAGGGAGATCCCCCGTACCCCGCCCCTGGCCATGTCCGTGAATCTCTCGGGCAGGCAGCTTAGGCGCCCCGATCTGCACGAGGTGATAGAGCGGGCTCTCAAAGAGAGCGGACTCTCGGCCTCCTCGTTGGGGATGGACATAACCGAGACCGTCTACATAAGCGCCCTGGACGCCAACACGGCAGCCCTCGACCGGCTCAGGGCCCTGGGGATACGCATCTCGCTAGACGACTTCGGCAGCGGGTATTCTTCGCTATCCTACCTGAAGCGGCTGCCCGCGGACATCCTCAAGATAGACAAGTCGTTCACGAAGGGCCTCGGGGTAGAGGTGGAGGACACGGCCATAGTGCAGACGGTCGTAGACCTGGCCCACATCCTCGGCATGGAGGTCGTGGGGGAGGGCGTGGAGATCGAGGAGCAGGAGACGCTGCTCAAGGAGATGGGCTGCGACTTCGCCCAGGGCTACCACTTCGCGAAGCCGCTGCCTCTCGAAGAGGTGTCAGGCTTCCTGTCACGGTAAACCGTACTTCTTCTGACACCACTGCTGACACCACTCAGCGCGCAACACGGAGAAACGGCAGGCAACCGCGAGTAAAGAAATCCGCTTAGGTAAACCGATTCTGCAACCTCAGGGAACACCTGGAAACAGATGTCGGCGGATTGTGGCTCCGAAGGTCGCGGGTTCGAGCCCCGTCGGTCACCTACTCTTTTGCAGGTAAAACGCGGATTTCGACTACCGGGCCGGGCCCCGTTTACTGCAACCGTACTGCAACCCGCGAGAAGGAACCTTACCCAGGACTGTGTACTGTCCGTGCCGCTACCACCCGTGGAGCAGAATGTGCGTCGATAACGTCGAGTGCTGGCACTTCTTCCGTATCATGGATGGAAAGCGGCGCCAACTGATGAGAGGAGTTGCCAAGCAATCTCGCGAGAGCTCACCAAGAGGGCGGTCTACCGAGGCACCGACGATCAGGGCCAAGAGGTGCACACCGACGACTACGGGGATTATGAGGACCTTCGGGCCGGGTACCAATAGCCTGTATGAGCCTGCGGTTCCGCGAAAAACCGCGAGCGGCGGTTACCTTGCCTCGTCCCCGGACCACTCCTCGATCAGGGTGATAAGGGCCGAATGGTCCCAGCCGCCCCTCCCCTTGGCCACCAAGGCACCGAACATCTGGTCCACGAGCGCCGTGACCGGAAGCGCCGTTCCGTGCGCCCTGCCCGCCGCAAGCGCTATGCCCAGGTCCTTGCGGTGGTATTCGACCTTGCCCCCAGGGGCGAAGTCGTGCGACAGGAGCTTCTCGCCCTTTACCTCAAGTATCTGGCTGGCGGCGAGGCCTCCGGAGAGGACCTCTACTAGCCCCTCGGGGGCGACCCCGGCTTTGGAGCCCAGCACCAGAGCCTCGGAGACCGCCTCGATGACGAGGGCCACCACTACCTGGTTGCAGGCCTTGACC
>JACCSM010000264.1 GCA_013698525.1 Rubrobacteraceae bacterium | reverse complement strand
TACGAAGATGATGTTGGGACGGCCCGCTGCACCGATTGACCCACGCTCCACCTCTCCCGAAGGTAGAACGAGCCCGAGCCCCAGGCATGCCCCGAACAACAGCAAGACCCTGCCCACCCTACTCATGATGAGGGCCGCCACGCGCCGTCCTACCAGTCGAGGTCCTCCTCGTAACCGAGCTGGATCAGGAGCTCTCCGGCCTCCTCTTTGAAGACGCGCCCGTCCTCTTCGGTGAAGTAGTTCCTCCAGTCTCCCGCAACGCCTTTGCGGTAGAAGGAAGAGGGGTCCTCCTCGCCCCGCTCGCGACCCTTGGAGAGCTTCTCGAAGCTCGCCTGGCTAACGCAGCGCTCCACCAGCGTCTCGTCCGTATCGACCCCGAGGAAGCCTAGCAATCTCTCGACCTCCTCGTTGGGGCGCACGAGCAGGTCTTCGTAGTGCACTTCCGTATAGCAGTGCCCGAACAAGGCTGGTCCGTCCTCGACGGCCCTGCCCACCCTGAGGGCCCAATTCTCGGCGGCTTTCCTGAGCGTCTTCTCGGCAAACATCCCCTCGCCGGTCTCAGCGAGCTCTCGGGGGCTCCTGCGATAGGCCTCGCTCCTTGCCAGTTCCTCGGGCGAGAGCCTGTGGGTGCGGCCCCGCTTGGCCCGGTTGCCCTGCTGGTGTATGAAGGAGACCGCCTGGTCCCTGCCGTCCCTTATTATGTGTATCACCCTCGCTTCCGGGTAGATCTCGTGAATCTCCTCGACGAACTTCGGGCCGAGCAGGGGTGTCTTGTCTCCAACCACCTTCTTGCCGCTCTTCGAGAGCTCTTGCGTGAGGAAGTAGTCCGTGGCCAGCCTGACGAGATCTCTGATGTGCTCGTCGGGATCTCCATCCCGGCTCCACACGGAGCGTTCGATCCAGAGCCTCAGGTACTCGGAGCCGAGCAGCGCGTTGTACAGCGAGCTGGGTTGCTGTTTGGTCCGCGTCTGGGCCAGGACCTCCCGCCTGTACTCCTCGCCGAAGAACCTGCCTTCGCCCTTGCAGAGTACCTCGGGATGGGCATCGAGGGTCTTCATCAACCAGGTGGTGCCTGACTTCGCGAGCCCGACGACGAAGAATACAGGCATCCCTTCACCGGGGTAGGATGCCCCGGCGGACGCCTGCGTCCTCAGCCGGGCCCTGAGCCGGTCGACGGTCGATCCGAGGCGCGCCTGTCCCTCGCGTAGGGACCGGAGTGCGCCGCGGTACCTAGAGATCGACACCGGCAACCTCCGTTCGGACTCGCCCTGACGTTCTGCGGAAGCGTACCATCGGCGCTAACCTACGTGCTCTGTCCCGCGCGGCCCTCATCCTTGCTGCTCCGCAGGCCCCGTAGGATAGAACTCCTCGAGAAGCGGCGCCGTAATCCGCTCGACGGTCTTCACCTGGCGGCGCGTAAGGTCCTCGCGCCACGCCTGAGGCGTGGCCTTGCGGTAGAACTTACCCTGCCCCTTCTCCTCTTCGGGGATGTTCTCCCAGGAGTGCTTCTCGACGGCCATTGCGAGCCGCGCCTCGTCTACAGAGACGCCAAGCTCGCCGTACATACGCTTCATCGTCCCTAAAGTGTCAGCCCTCAAGTCCTCGTAGCGAACCACCACCTTGCGGCCGCCGTGCGCCTCGTAGGCCCGCCTGGCACTCCCGACATGCTGCAGGTAGGCGTTAGCATGGCGCCTCACGAACGCGTTCGGGTTCGTCTCGGCCAGTGACTCCGTGCGGCGCCCCCCTTCGCCCCTGCGCCTGGTCTGCCAGCCACCCTTCCTGGTGGCGTCGAGCCAGGAGGCAACGACGTCCCTCGGGTCACGGATCAGGAGCACCATCCCGCTCTCCGGCAGGGCCTCCATGATCAGTCCGGCCCCCACCGAGCCACCGGGCTCCTTGACCGCGAGATATCCGCCATCCAACTCAGGGAAACGCGCGTTGGCGCCGTCCAGGATGAAGTTCCTTATGGAACGGAGCCAGACGTCTTTGTACTGGGCCGCGAAGATGAAGTGCTTTCCAGCGTGGCGCTGGAACCTCTGGGGGTCGAAGA
>JACCSM010000237.1 GCA_013698525.1 Rubrobacteraceae bacterium | reverse complement strand
TAGCGAACGGCTGCGGCGCCTCGCAGCCCGACTCGAGCGCCTCGAGGTCTCCACTGGAGAAACCATCATCCGCCGGGGCGAAACCGGCGAGGAGTGCTACGTGCTCCGAAGCGGTCGTGTGGAGGTGCTCGCGAGGGGAGCCCAAGGCGGCGAACGCAGTCTGGCCACGCTCGGTCCCGGCTCCCTCTTCGGGGAGGCGGCCCTGATCACCGACGGATCTCGCAACGCCACAGTGAGAGCCATCGAGCCGTGCACGCTGCTCGCTCTACGTCGGACCGATCTTCTGGAGGTCCTCGATGAGGATCGGCATACGCGTGAGCGTCTGCTCGAGCTCGTACGGATGCGAGATCGCCCGCGTCGGGTGCGCGGGATAGAGGTGCACCATCGCACCACTATTACCGGAGAGCCCATCACGACCCTCAAGGACCCAAGACGCGATGCCAACCATCGCCTCTCGCCAGCCGGCTGGTTCGTGTGGCAACGCCTCGACGGGGAACAGACCTTGCGGGATCTCACATCCGAGTACCTGACCACGCATGAGGCATCCCCGTCGCATGCCGTAGTAGAGGCGGTAGTCGGATTGGTTGCGGCAGGATTCGTAGAGGGGGTGAAGCCGAGCCCCGAAGTGATAGCAGAGGAATCCACCCTATGGCAGCGGGCGCGAGCAGCGATACGGCGTATCCTGGAGTAGCAAGCCTCGGGGTCTCCCGCTCACCGGGAGAGGGTTCTTGGGCCGCTCTCTAGATCACCGTCGACCTCTTTCTTCGCGCTCACGGCGAGCTCGTCGGCCCTGTCGTTCCCGCTCTTGTGCACTCCGGCTTTCTTGGAGTGCCCCTTGACCTTCCTCCACCACACTTCCTGGTGGCGCTGCGTCGCTTCCAGAAGCCTCTCCCACAGATCCCTGTTCGCTACAGGCTCTTTGCGGTGGTTGAACCAGCCGTTCTCTCGCCACTTCTTGTACCAGCCTCTTCTCATGCAGTTGATGAGGTAGGAGGCGTCGGAGTGGACGGTTACTGTATGACCCTCGTCTATGGTCTCCAGCGCGACGCACGCTGCGGTTATCTCCATCCTCAGGTTGGTGGTGTCCTGCTCGCCGCCGCTGATCTCCTGTTTCTTCCCGTTCCAGGAGATGATAACGGCCCCGTAGCCTCCGGGACCGCGGGAGCCGGTAGACGCTCCGTCGGTATAGACGTGGGCCTCCTGCTCAGATAAGGGAGTCAGCCGTCGGCTTATCTCCCTTCCACTCATCCCCCTATCCCTTCACTCGCGTGGGTCCCCAGCAGCCGAACGATCAGGTGCAGCCGCTCGACCTCGCGCCTTGCGTACTGGAGGTCGAACTCCGCCCTCGCCCGGTTGTCCTCCAGGCGGCGATGCTCCTCGGTGTCGAGCAGGCCGTCGAGGTAGAGGCTCGCCGTCCTCTCGTTCCTGGCCTCCAGGATGGTCTCAGCGTTATCCAGGCGGACCCTCCTGACATGCTCGGTAAGCTCACGGTCGGCTCTCGCCAGGTCCTCCGCGGCGGTGCCAAGCCGCTGGTATGCTGTGTTGATCTCCTCGATGAGCGTATCGCTGGTCATCAGTGTCTCCTCTCCTCCGGCATCAGTGCACTCGATCCGAGCCTCATTCTGCGCTTAGATCGCGATGAGTCGTTGCAAATGGAGGGCGTTGCTCAGCCAATGGAGCATGTACCCGCGACCGTCAACCTTCTCGAACAAAAGTGGGTGGTACAGCCTGGTTCGCACCGCGAGGCCGCCCGCTTCGGCGATCGTTGCGCTAGTACCATGCTCTTTGCGGCGTAGGTCCTCCATGGCACCTTCGAAGGACCACTTATCCCTGCGGATCATTATAGCTTGTGTATCAATAGAAACGACATTCTGAAGCCAGGTTCATTGAAGTTCATCAGGGCAGGCCCTCCACAGGCCGACGCCACGAGCCTCGACGTCCTCGCGCAAGCGCTCGAACTCGCGGCGATAGGCATGAGAGAAGGTTGTTGTGCGTGCCAAACCACGTTCGATCAGGTCTTCATTGAATAGATCCTCGTAGGATCCATCTTTGTCCGCGTCGAAGTAGACGTATGCGAGGGTACGGCCGTAGGCGTCCTCCGAATCTCCTATGCGCGGGATCTCGAGCCTCACGAGCCTGTCGGTCAACACGTCCTTCGTGTAGGCACTTGCCTGCTTGCCGAAGCAGCCTATGGGTTGGCCAGGGGCCACGGTCTCGGGCGTGTCGACTCCTATCAGGCGGACGGGCTGGACCTGGCTGTAGACTTCGACGGAGATGGTGTCGCCATCGGTGACCTTCATGACCTTGCCATAGACTTGATCCGCGCCGCCCAGACGGTAGATCAGGCCGTCGAAGCCCACCCTCGAAACCGGATAGAACAGTAGCGCCACGACGAGCACCACGACGACGAACACGCGCTCGGAGCCCGAACCCGAGACGATGCGGTAGTCGTCGCGCCCGGGGAACACGGCTATCACCTGGCTGGGCCAGAAGATTTGGACTCCTCCGACGGTCATCATGTCGGCCAGGAGGTGCGAGGCGTAGCCGACGAAGATGGCCACTAAGGATGCCAGGTTGCCCGTGATCCACCACAGCGGCAAGCCGAAAACGGTAGTGATAAGCACCGAGGCCAGAAATGAGTGCAGGAAACTGCGGTGGCCGAACAGACGGTAGAGGTCTTCTGAGATACCACCGAGCTGGTGGCCGAGCCAACTCCTTGGATAGTCGGCATCTGGGAGTAGTGAGGCTGCGGCTACGGCCAGGACCTCAGTGCTCCCGTAGTGGATGTCGAAAATGGCCGAGGTCGCAAACCAGCAGCACTCCGCGAAGACGAGGTAGGTCGTTACCTTCAATTGTTCTTGGGGCGTTGCATCCTGGTTTTCACCCTCGGGTCTGCGTGATCTTCTACGGTTGCTTACAGTTATCGGTCACTCACTTGCCGTTTCCAAGCCGCCAGATCCAGCACCGCCTCCAGGAGACTCTCTGGCAGACTCCCGGGTTCTGCGGGACGTGGGCCTGTTGCGCATCCTCTCCATGTCTTCCTCGGTGTAGTAGCGGTGGCCATTGCGGTCGCGCAGAGCCGGAGGGAAGAAACCCCGCGTCTCGCCTTTCCTTAGCCACTCGACAGAGATTCCGAGCTCACGGGCAGCTTCGGAGATCCTATACGTTGTGCGTCCATGCTCTTCCATGTCACCAGTATAATGAATGACACGACAATTCGCTATTGGTATTTTTCAAGATACCGATTCCAGTACCAGGACCAGACTATCGATGACACATGGCACTGCTCCGCGGATATCTTTACAGGTCCACCTCCAACATCGTCGGCTGCGGCAGGTAACCACCGACGAAGCGGCGCTATACCCTTCGCTCCTCGCCTTGCAATCCGGGCCTCGGCTGCTAGGATTTCTGGGGTTTTACGGGCCCGTAGCTCAGTCGGGAGAGCGCCGCCCTCGCATGGCGGAGGTCAGGGGTTCGAGTCCCCTCGGGTCCACTCTCTTTTTCTGTTGGTTTGCAGGTAAAACTCAGAGAACAAGAAATAGAGGCCAGCACGGCCCGAGGCCGTCGTGCAGCAACCGTGCAGCAACGCATCGTGCGAATCTCAGCCTCTCGTCGAACACGTGCGGGACACCCGGATGCATACACGACCTCTCTTGTACCCCCGCTACGCTCCTGCTCTCTGAGAACGTCAACCCCAAGATAGTGCAGGAGATGCTGGGACACTCCACTATCACCCAGACGATGGACACGTATTCTCACGTGCTACCGGACATGCAGGATCAGGCCGTCCGCGTGATAGAGAGTGCCCTCACCCCATAATGCGGAACGCTATCGATACACTCACCGAGTGCTTAGGTTAAGCCGACCCAGCCCACATATCTGTCGCCTGCAGTACTGTGGACCTGTGCCGGCATGTATTGCGATCGTTCTGTTCGCAACGCTGAGAAATTGAGCCGACCAACGTTCT
>JACCSM010000235.1 GCA_013698525.1 Rubrobacteraceae bacterium | reverse complement strand
ACCTACTACTAACATCTCCTAATAGTTCACTATGGCGAATCCGTTGGAGTCCGAATCTTGAGCAACTAGGGAGCCGTTCTCGTAGACCTCGAT
The DNA here is from genome assembly GCA_013698525.1 of Rubrobacteraceae bacterium. Taxonomy (GTDB): domain Bacteria; phylum Actinomycetota; class Rubrobacteria; order Rubrobacterales; family Rubrobacteraceae; genus Rubrobacter_D. The sequence continues at coordinate 3,160 of JACCSM010000235.1, read as the reverse complement.
AGTGGTCTGCGCGTTGTACGCATCCGTTGTAGCGCTAACCGATAGCCCGGAGTTCTTGCGGATATCCCGCTCGTAAATCTTGCTTCCGGTTATCTCCTCGGTCACGAACCAGTTCAGGCTATCGTCATTGATAGATACATCAGCGGGCTTGTCAGAGGTAATGACTATCTTGACGTGCTTTGTGTTCGTGTTGGCACTGGTGCTAGCTGACGCGGAGGCCGAAGCACTCACAGAGCCGGAGGCCGAGGCACTCGCAGACGCGGAGGCCGAAGCGCCAGCAAATAGGTCATACTCGGATTGGGTAAGCTCGTGCTTCCAACTACCATTCTCCAAGACAAACTGGGTAGTACGCTCAGAAGCCGAACCGTCAGGTGAGGTAACAGTTAGATAAACCTCTGCGGTCGAATCGTCTACCATCTGAGCCGAGTCAACACCATAACTTGCTGCGTCACTGCCTAAAGCGGTATTGTCGGCTACCCACTCGTCCTCGGTAAACTGGTTCTGAGCGTATGAGCTTAGCTCGTTGTAGGTGTAATTGTAGTTTCCAGCCCCCGCCGCCGCGTAGTAGTCTTGGGCCGCAGCAAGGGCAGAGTCCTCAGCGCTCTCGGCTTCCTGTGTAGGTTGCACGGCGGACTGGTCGTTAACCTTGTCCTCCTAGTCGGCTATGCGCTCGTTGAGCTTGTCCTCCTCGTTGTTGCTCATGCCCTCGTTTACTATGACCGTCTTGGGCTTCTGGTTATTTACCTGGGCCTTCCTCGGGATTTCGCTCTGCTGTTCGACATTATCCTGACCTCCTGATGATGCCTTTTCCTCGGAACACCCCGCTACCAAGACGGACCCCACTATCATTATTATCGCCACCATCTTTTTCATTTTTCTCCTTCAATAGGCCATCTGCCTTGGTGCCGAGCGCATGCACCATAACTGAGCGTTGTAGACACGTAATTCTCTCAATGTAAGGACGTGGGAACGTCAGGCGTTTCGCGTTCATCATCTTCTACACTTCCCAGTCGCCTAATGATCCAGGAGCGCAGACATCTTTTGAAGCGCCTTATGCTAGGTGACTCTTGCTTCTTGTGCCAAACGTCCGGTAGGCCCACGCTCGACTATAGCCGAGTTCTTGAGGAAAAAGCCCAGTACAATCGCACCGACCATTGGGAAAAACCACACGACAGCTAGTATGACGATTACGATACCCACACCGATGGCAGTACCCGCAGCCTCCGCATCTGAGTTCACGGGAGTTCCGGTTGCAGCACCTATTGCCGAAATGCTGATGGCAACCATGAGGATTGTCCAAGTAAGGGCGAAGTTCTTAAGTACGTTCCAAGCGAACCCACCCTCGCGGATCTGGTTGGCTTTAAGCGGTCGCTTTGCGATATAGATTGGCAGAACTACGACACCGAGTAGAAAGGTGCCTATAGCCCACAGAACGGTCTTTACGACCTCTAGCTTACGGCTGCTGCCATCAATAATCACGTATAGTGCGAGAAGCCCAAAAATTATGAAGTACCACACAGTTGCCTCCCTTCAAACACACTGGACCGAAAACAAGAAACTTTCAGAGCGGGACATTGCAACCCGACAGGCTGCATCTGACCAGCAACAAACTTATTTCGCAGCACCCCCCTTTACCTACACTCTTGGTTGGTTCCAGCATCACTCCCTTCACCGAGCATAGGACACGTTGGGCTGCTTTGAAAGCGTGAGTCAAGTAACGAATAGGGATACAAGTGCGATTGCGCTCACGGTCAAGTCCCGGAGTTTCTGTAGCTTCCTCCAAGGCCGATCCTTCCGCTGCCGCTCCACGAGTATCATCTCCCCAGCCTCCCAATCCTCCAAACTCAGATGCTCACGCAACTCCTCCGTGTTCAGGTAGCGTCTGCCCGTCAGCCACTCCTCACTCAGCTCGACCGCCAAAGTCGGCGCCAGTCTCAAGCATGCCCGCAGGTTCGGGAAGATCCTCACCACCCGCATCCTGCACTTTATCTCCTGGTTTAGCCTCTATTGGCCGTTAGTCGTGCGAATGCGCCGCCGGTGGCTTTCCGGGAACGCCAGGCAAGCCAAGCACTCCTTGATGTACTCTTCCATGTGCTCGGCGACCCTATCCTCGGGCTTCCCAGGCCAGATAAGGCTGTCAAAGTAAAAAACGCCCCCGCCGCTGTGGCGAGGGCGCTCACTATTACCTGATACCTGTAGCCTGAAACCTACAAGACCTTTATACGCCGACGGACCTTCGTGGCCGCCAGGCCTGCGGCCATCTCGTCGAATGCCTGGGCCGGGGCCGTGTCTTCGGCAAATAGCGACTTTCCCGGTTCGCCTGAGTCGTCGGGGAGGATGGGGATGCGGCCCAGGATCTTCGAGTCCAGTTCGGCGGAGACCCTTTCGCCCCCGTCGCCGCCGAAAATCTTTAATTCCTTGCCGCAGTCCGGGCACTCGGCGTGGCTCATGTTCTCGACGACGCCGATGACTTTGAGGTGCGCCTGCACGGCCATTTTGCCGGCCTTGACCGCTACGCGGGCGGCATCAGCCTGGGGGGTCGTGACTACCAACGCTTCGGCTTTGGGGATCATCTGCGCGACGGTGAGGGCCACGTCGCCGGTGCCTGGGGGCATGTCCACGATGATGAAGTCGGGCTCGTCCCAGTACACGTCGCGCATGAGTTGGGTGAGAGCCTTGTTGACTATGGGGGCGCGCCAGATCACGGCCTGCCCCTCATTCACGAAGTTGCCCATCGAGATGAACTTCAGGCCCGTCGCTGACTCTATCGGGAAGATCACACCTCCGACCACGTTAGGCTTCTCCGTGGCGCCGAGCATGACGGGGATGGATGATCCGTACACGTCGGCGTCCAGTATCTCTACGGACTTCCCGGCACGGTCGAGCGCCGCCGCGAGGTTCACGGCTACCGTGCTCTTGCCGACACCGCCCTTGCCACTAACGACCGCGATGATGCGGGTCTTGGATTCATCTCGGAACGCCGGGGCGAGTTCGGCTGGGCCTCCGTGCAACGAGGTCATGAGATTCTGGCGGTCCTCGTCCGTCATCACGCCGAAGTCCACTTCAACGCCCTTGACGCCTTCGATCTCCATGAGGCGGTCCCGCACGTCCGTGGTGATGCGATGCTTCATCGGGCAACCGGCGGTTGTCAGCGCGACAC
>JACCSM010000217.1 GCA_013698525.1 Rubrobacteraceae bacterium | reverse complement strand
TCTTCAACATAGGGGCCGCCATGGTGGTTCTCCCGCTCGCGGGGATGACGCTCCCCTTCGTGAGCTACGGTGGTTCGAGTCTGCTGGTATGCTTCGCCGCCGTAGGCATCCTCTACAGGATATCGGAGGACAGTGAGAGAGCCAGAGAGATCAAACCGCGCAAGAGGACCGCGGATCCTGATAGCAGGAGGCGGCACGGGGGGGCACGCTATCCCCGCGCTGTGCGTGGCGGCTGACTTGAGCGACAGGGGAGCCGTGGTCGAGTTCGTGGGATCTCAGTCAGGGATAGAAAAGACCCTCGTCCCAAAGGAGGGCTATACCCTCCACGCCCTGCCCCTGACGGGCCTTGCAGGAAGCCCCATAGCCCAGGCCCGCGCAGGCCTCCTCTCCCTGAGGGCGACCATCCGCTGTGCACGCATAATACAACAATGGAGGCCGCGGGCCGTTCTGGGGGTTGGGGGTTACGCGAGCGCGCCTGCGGTGATGGCCGCCCGGACTCTCGGTGTGCCGACGTTTCTGCACGAGCAGAACTCGGTCCCCGGGCGCGTCAACCGCCTGGCCAGCCGCTTCACGACGGAGACTTTGGCAACTTTCCCTGGCGCCGCGCAGCGGCTCGAGAACGCCGTGTGGGTCGGCATGCCGACCAGGACCGAGGTCTTCGACGCCTCGCGGGACGAGTCGCTGCGGGATCTCGGCCTGGAGCCGCCGGTCGTTCTCATCTTCGGTGGGAGCGGGGGTGCGCTCAGGATAAACCTCTCAGCGGCTGAGGCGTTCGGCACCGCGACGCCATACACAGTCGTCCAGGTCTCTGGCCACAGGGACTTCTCGCTGCTCTCGACGGAGAACCCGAGGCACGAGATCCTCGAGTACGTCGACGATCTCTGGCGATACCTGGCCGCCGCCGACGTGGTCGTGAGCAGGGCCGGCGCGGGCTCTCTCTTCGACATAGCGGCGGCAGGAAAGGCGGCGATCCTCATCCCGTTCCCCTACGCGACGGGAGACCACCAGCTCGAGAACGCCAGGTACTTTACTGAAAGGGGAGCCGCGGAACTGATGCTCGACGCGGAGGTCGACGCAACAGCGCTGCGCGGCCGCGTCGAAAGGTTGTTGAACGACGATGAGCGGCGGGAGGAGCTTGCGAGGCGCATAGCCGCGCTCGCGACCCCGGATGCGGCCGGTGATGTAGCCAGGCGATTGCTGCGTGCCGGAGAGAAGGAGAGGGGGCCGTGAACATCCACATGATCGGCATCGGCGGGGCTGGAATGAGCGGTATAGCCGAGGTCCTCGCGAGAAGAGGCCACGGTGTCACGGGCTCGGATCTCAAAGAATCTCCTTACACCCGCAGGTTGCGCGAGGCAGGCATCACGGTCTACATCGGGCACGCCCCGGATCACGTAGGGGACGCTGACCAGGTGGTGATCTCGACGGCCATACCGAAGACGAACCCCGAGCTTCTGGAGGCCGGCCGTAGATCCATCCCCGTAATACCGCGCGCCGCAGCCCTTGCCTGGATCCTCGAAGGCAGCAGCAGCGTCGCCGTCGCAGGAACCCACGGCAAGACGACGACGACGAGTATGACGGCGCACGTCCTCGAGGCACTGGGCGAGAACCCGACGGCCCTGGTTGGCGGCGAGCTGAACGACATCGGCAGCAACGTCGCCTTCGGAAGGTCAGACCTCGTCGTGGCCGAGGCCGACGAGAGTGACCGCTCTTTCTTGTACCTCAGGCCGCAGGCCGCCGTGGTCACGAACATCGAGTTCGACCACCCTGATTTCTACTCGTCCCTCGACGACGTCTTCGAGACCTTCGAGCAATTCGTCCGCTCTCTCCCCCAGGACGGCCACCTCGTCACCTGCGCAGACGACCCTTCCTGCATCGCGGTGGCCTCAGGGGCTCAATGCCAGGTAACCACCTACGGCATCGGCTCAGGAGACCTCAGGGCCGATATCTTGGGCCCGAACAGCTACGTGCTGCTGGAAGACGGGGAGAGAAGGGGCGAAGTCGAACTCGGCGTCTACGGGCGCCACAATATACTCAACTCCCTGGCAGCGGCCGCAGTGGCCCGCTGGCTCGGCCATCAGGCCTACGAGGCGGCAAACACCCTGAGAGACTTCGGGGGCGTGCGCCGTCGCCTCCAGCTCAAAGGAGAGCAGGCAGAAGTACGCGTCGTCGACGACTACGCCCACCACCCGACCGAGCTCTCGGCAACGCTCGCCGCCGCCCGGTCCACCATGCCAAAAGATGGAAGGGTGATCGCCGTCTTCCAGCCACACCGTTACTCGCGTACCCGAGCCCTCTACAGGGAGTTCGGCGACTCGTTCTCCTCAGCCGATGCCGTGCTCATCACCGAAGTCTACGGCGCCGGTGAGATGCCCCAACCTGGCGTCAACGGCAAGCTGATAGTCGACGCAATCTGCGAGACGAGGGGCCACCCCGAGGTCTATTACATCCCCCAGCAAGACGCCATACCGGGGGTTCTCCAAGACGTCTCCAGAAGCGGCGACCTCGTGCTCACCCTCGGCGCGGGGGACATCTCGAAGGCCGGCGAAGACCTGCTCGACATACTGGAGGGTCCGCGATCCCAACCCTGACCAACTACCTGCGCGCGATCCTGATCTCGACGGCCGTGGCCGCCGCTACAACTCTCATCGTCGTCCTCGTTACCTACCTCAGCTTCCCTGTTACCGGCGTCAGGGTAGAAGGTGCCAGTATGTACCCCAAATACGAGGCCGCAAGCGCCATACCAGACCACGCCAGCCTGCTCACCCTCAACGCAGTGATGCTGCAGCGTAGGGTAGAGTCTAATCCTTGGGTTCAGGGTGCGGAGGTGAACGAGAACTGGAAGTCCGGTATAGTTACCATTGAGGTTGAGGAGCGTCGGCCTGTACTGAATGCCGAGGTCGAAGGGCGGAGGTTCGTTCTGTCGTCTGACGGCAAGGAGCTTCCGGGGCTCGGGGGAGCGGGTCTCGAGAGGGTGGAGTTGGATCGCGACCAGGTAGGGGAGATCTTGGAGTTCGCGAGGGCGTTGCACGAAAGTGGGCTGCGTTTGGACTCGGTCGGCGAGGTTGGTGCCGGGGGCATCGGGGCCACGGTGGAAGGCCGCCAGGTGATCTTCTCCCGGGATGTGGGTGAGCGTAGGGCCATGGCCCTCAAACGCATCATGCCCGAGCATCCTGACGCCAGAGTATTCGACTTGCGTTCGCATGAACGGGTAGTCGTCGGGCCCTCGCGCGCGAAGCACAGCGAGCCGCGAGGTTAGCCGACCGTGGCACAGTCACTGGTGTACGGGATAGACGTTGGCACCACCAAGGTAGTGGCGATCGCCGGCCGCGTGGACCCGCGAAGGGGCTGGGTCGAGGTCCTGTCCATGGGGGAGGCGCCGAGCTACGGCCTCAAGAGAGGCGTCGTTGTAGACCGCAAGGCCGCCGCCGATTCTGTCGCAGAAGCCATGGAAGCCTGCGGCGTTCGCGGCGGGCAAGTAACGGTCGGCATCGCGGGTAGCCACATCTCGTCTTTCAACACGGAGGTCACCCTCCTGAACCGCAGTAGGAACCTGACGGTCACCGATAGGTTCGTTCGCAGACTCGAACAGGAGGCCAGGCAACTCGACCTGGACGAGGACGAGCGTGTGATACACGTCGTCCCCCGCGGCTACGTCCTCGACGGGTCCGAGGGCGTCAAGAACCCCGTTGGCCTCGCCGCCCGTAAAGTCACGATGCGAGCCCACGTCGTGAGCGGGGCACTCTCCAGTATCCAGAACCTCCTGCGCGCAGTCGAGGACTGCGGCGTCAGGGTCTCGAAGATCGTGCTCGAACCACTGGCCTCTGCCGAAGCCTGCCTGCTCGACGCGGACCGCGAGTCAGGCGTCGTGCTGCTCGACATGGGCGGCGGCACGACCGATATCGCGACCTTCTTCAGGGGGGCTCTCACCCATACCGCCGTCATACCCATCGGCGGTGAGAGCTTCACTTCCGACGTCGCCTATGGCCTCAAGATCCCGCAACACAAGGCCGAGGAACTCAAGCTGCGCTACGGTACAGTCCTCTCCAGCAACGTCGACCCCGTGGCCGCCGTCCAGCTCGACGACCGCTACTTTAACGCCAGCTTTATCAGCCAGATCCTCGAGTACCGCGCCCGCGAGGTCCTCGAGTATGTGCGCGACTCGCTCGACCAGACCGGGATGAGGGACCTTGCCCCCGGCGGCGTCGTTCTTACCGGCGGCGGCTCCTCTCTCGACGGTATGACCGGGCTCGCCGAAGAAGTCCTCGGTATGCGCGTTAGGACTGCAAGCCCTCGCAGGGTAAAGGGCGAGGTTAAACCTGTACAAAAACCTCAGTATGCAACGTCCGTCGGTCTGTTATACTTCTCGGCCAGAAACGATGACCCTAGACCAAAGGGTAAAGGTGCAGGGACGATTAGTTTTGGTAGCATAGTGGAGGCGGTCAAGGGCTGGTTCCGGGCGAAGTAGACCGGGGGCCCCGGATAACGTGTGATGGAGGGTTAAAGAGGCATGTTGGACGCGGCGACTAATTATCTGGCGGTCATAAAGGTTGTCGGCATTGGCGGAGGAGGAACCAACGCCGTGAACCGCATGATCAACTCCGGCTTGCAGGGGGTTGAGTTCATTGCGGTAAACACGGATGCCCAGGCGCTCCAGATGTGTGATGCCGACCAGAAGATCCACATAGGGGAGAAGATCACGCGCGGCCTCGGCGCCGGCGCGGACCCGAAGATCGGGATGGAGGCCGCTGAGGAGAGCAAGGCTGAGATCGAGGAGGCGATGCGCGGCGCCGATATGGTCTTCGTCACCGCTGGCAAGGGTGGCGGTACTGGCACGGGTGCAGCCCCTGTCGTCGCCAAGATAGCCAGGGATTCGGGGGCGCTGACCGTCGGGGTCATCACTCGGCCTTTCGCCTTCGAGGGCCGCAGGCGAGCGACGTATGCAGAGGAGGGCATCAAGCGCCTCAAGGAGAACGTCGACTCCCTCATAATCATCCCCAACGACAGGCTGTTGCAGGTCGCCGAGAAGCGGACGAGCATGATGGACGCGTTCAAGATGGCCGACGACATCCTGAGGAAGGGTGTCCAGGGCATCACCGACCTCATAACCGTGCCTGGCCTCATCAACCTCGACTTCGCCGACGTGCGCACGATAATGCACGACTCCGGTTCGGCCCTCATGGGCATCGGCGAGTCGAGCAGCGAGACGAGGGGCACCGAGGCTGCGAAGACGGCGATCTCCAGCCCGCTGCTCGAGGCCAGCATCGACGGGGCGACGGGGATCATACTGAATATCACGGGCGGCCCCGACCTCGGACTCTTCGAGGTCAACGAGGCGGCGGAGATCGTCCACAACGCGGCGCACCAGGACGCGAACCTGATCTTCGGCGC
>JACCSM010000208.1 GCA_013698525.1 Rubrobacteraceae bacterium | reverse complement strand
TCCCTACACCGTCCTCGACGTGAGGTTGAACGACGGCGTCTGGTTCGCGTGGGCGATGACCGACGATCCCACGCAGAGCGAGGTCTTGAACCTCAAGCCCGACAGCATGCGACCGGAAGCGTAGGCGACGAGAGGAGGACGGATGACGGAGAAGCCGAAGGAGAACGGACACGGGAGACTGGCGATCCCTTACGCCCGCGTCTCCACCCAGGAGCAAGCCCAGCACGGCTACAGCATCCGCCAGCAGCTAGAGCGGATACGCGAGTGGTGCCGGGCTGAGGGGCTTGAGATCCTGGAGGAGGTAGTGGACGAGGGGGTGTCGGGCACGCACCTCAACCGCGGCGGGATGGACCGCATCAGGGACCTCGTACCCCAGCATCCCGCCGTCGTGGTCGTCGCCCAGGACAGGGACCGATTCGCCCGCGAGCCCGCCTACCTGTACCTGCTGAAAAAGGAGTTCGAGCAGCACGGGGCGGGGCTCAAGGCGCTCAACGACCGGGGGGGCGACGGGTCGCCGGAGGGGGAGCTTACGGACGGCATCCTGGATCAGCTCGCCAAGTTCGAGCACGCGAAGATCGCCGAGCGCACGCGGCGTGGCCTGGACCGCAAGGTGACGGAGGGACGCCTGATACGCGGCCCCCGCGCCCCCTACGGCTTCGCCTACTCCGAGGACGGCGAGGCGCTGGTGGCGGACGAGGAGAAGATGGGCGTCGTGCGCGGCATCTTCCGCGCGGTGGGCGGGGAGGGGGAGACGCTGGGCGGGCTCGTCAAGACGCTCACGGCCGCGGACGTTCCCTCGCCCACGGGCGGCAACTGGCACCGGCCAACCCTGCGCTACCTGATCCTCAACGAGCTGTACTGGCCGCGTGTTCCGGCGGAGCTTGAGGGCCTTCTGCCGGACGATGCGCTCGCCGGGCTCGATCCCGCGGGCGTGTACGGGCTATGGACCTGGAACAAACGCCGGCAGGAAAGGTGGCGCGAACGCACCGAGGACGGGGGGTACCGCAACCGCTACAAGATCGTGCCACGCCCGAGGGAGGAATGGTCGGCTGTCGCGGTGGACCTTTCGGAGGCGGGGCTGGCGGAGCTGAGGGAGCTCGTCCAGGCGGCGAGGGAGCGGATCTCGGACAACCGGCGCCGGCCGGCCTCGACCGTGGCGAACAGGCTCTGGGAGCTGTCCGGCGGGATCGCCAGGTGCGCGGAGTGCGGCAGCGTCCTTAGTCCCACGGCGCACCCGCGCCGGAGCGGCAACGGCCATCGCTATTACTACGTGTGCCGCCAGCGCTACTCCAACGGCCCGCGTACCTGTCCGAGCACCCGCAACAGCCCGGCCGCGCCGCTTGAGCACGCCGTCTGGCGCGCGGTGCATAGAATCCTCTGCGAGCCGGATCTGGTGCTGCGCCAGTACGACAATTACGTTGAGTCCAAGAGACGACGGATGCGCGGCGACCCGGGCCGGGAAGCACGGGATCTCACCGAGCGGCTAGGGAAGCTGGAGCGCCGGAGGAGCGGATACCTGGACCTCGCCGCCGACGGAGACATGGGCCGCGAGGAGCTGCGCGCCAAGCTCGCGGAGGTGGACGGCCTGCGGGAGGCGGCCCGGAACGCGCTGCGCGAGGCCACGGATCGTCAGGAGATGATCGGGAAACTGAAGCGGGACCGGAAGGTGCTGCTCGGGCGGTTCTCGGCTATGCGCGGCGTGGACCTTCGCACCCTCGAACCGGAGCAGCGTCGGCGGATAATGCAGGCGCTCAGGCTCCGCGTGGAGGTGGACAGGGAGGGCGCCGTCCGCATCTCCGGGATGTTCGACGCGGACATCACCGGGTTGCTGCCGATGGCTAGCGAAGCTCCGTCCGGGGACGAGCCCTACAGGAGATCGTTCAGTGAGGAGATACCGCCGCCACACAAGGCAATAGTAACTCTTGACACCACACGGACTGCGGCATGCTCACGTTCTCAGACGACGAGGTGAAACAAGAGATCCAGGAAGATGTGGGCGTGAAGCCGCACTTCGCCCTGGAATCCTTCTCCGACCTGGAAGGAGACGTGCGTCAGTCCATCGGGCGCATAAAGGCGAGCCCGTTCATCCCTCACAAGGACTCCGTGCGCGGCTTCGTCTACGAGGTCGAGACCGGCAGGCTGCGCGAGGTCGCATAAGCAGGCTACCTCCCGGCGTTACGAAAGTAGCATTTCGGGGAATGATGCTATTCGAGCAACCTGACGTGAGGAGGGCCCATGTTCGGTATCGGCGGTTTGGAGATGCTCATTATCCTGGTGATACTGGTCGGGATCGTATCGCTGGTAATCTACTTCGCCTCGCGCCGCAGGCAGACGCAAAGAGGCGAGGAGCAACGGGAGCGGACACGCGAGGAGTTCGGCTCCGAGTACGAGCGCGCGGCGGAGGAGCGAGGCTCGGAGGAGGAGGCGGAGAAGGAGTTACGCCAGCGTCGCGGTCGGGTCGAGCGGCAGGTCGAGCCGCTTTCGGACGAGTCGCGACAGCGTTATGAGGAGCGGTGGCGGGAGGTCGAGGGCATTTTCGTGGAGAACCCGGAGCGTTCCGTCGAGCTAGCCGACCGGGCCGTCTCGGAGTTGCTTGAGGAGCGCAACTTCATCGCCGACGCTTCGCAGAGCGATCAGGATACTGAGCGCGGGCTCGCGGCCATGCACCCGGAGGTCGCCAACGATTACCGCGAGGCGCGCCGCGCCAGGGCCGGTGTCGTGGCTCGTTCGGCCCGCGGCCCGGATGACTCGTCCGGCGAAGAATCGGACGAAAAAGGCACCGAGAAACTGCGGCAGGCCATTCGACGGTATCGCGTGGTGTACGAGCGTTTGATGGAACGGTAGGAAGTCATCGCCATTGGGGCGTTAGAGGCGGCTTTCTGGGGGTTCGTGGGAGGAGTGTCGCTCCTGATCGGGGCTCTCGTCGGTGTCTATGCGGGCGTCCCGCGCCGCGCCATCGCCTTCATCATGGCGTTCGGGGCTGGCGTTCTGGTCTCCTCGGTAGCCTTCGAGTTGATGGACGAGGCATACCTGACGGGGGGCTTCGACGCGGCGGCCATCGGATTTCTCTCGGGATCGGCGGTCTTCTTCGCCGCGGACCGGATCGTCAGCCGGGGCGGCGGCCAACGCCGCAAGAACCCCGGTGACGCGCAGGGTGGCTCGGCGACCGCCATCGTCATTGGCGCGCTTCTTGACGGCATCCCGGAGTCAGCCGCCATCGGTATAAGCCTCCTGGAAGGGGGTGGGATCAGCACGGCCCTCGTCGCCGCCGTGTTCCTCTCCAACGTGCCCGAAGGTCTCTCCTCAGCCTCCGGGATGAAACGCGTGGGCCGCTCCACGGCCCATATCCTGGGCGTATGGAGCGCCGTCACGCTGGCCTCCGCGGTCGCCGCGCTGATCGGCTACCTGTTCCTGGCCGGAGCCCCAGAAGACCTGGTGGCCGGGATACAGGCGTTCGCCGCCGGCGCCATCCTGACCATGCTCGCCTCCACCATGATGCCCGAAGCCTACGAAGAAGGCGGCGATGTCGTCGGG
>JACCSM010000205.1 GCA_013698525.1 Rubrobacteraceae bacterium | reverse complement strand
GTCTCCCTGCCTGGCGTGTCGTCCATCACGGTGCTCCTCGAGACCCTGCGCCCGAGGGTGAGCTCCCTGAGCAGCAGCAGCAGCGCTATCAGGGCGACGAGGGCGCCGACGACAGCGATCACGACCCGCGCCCCCGTCGTCAGAGTGGAGGCTGAGAAGTCGCCAAGGGCCTGGACCGCGCCCCTGTAGCCCGTGTACTGGTTTATGAGGTCTGCAGGGATAACCGCAAAGGCTGTGAGTAGCAGCACGATGGGGACCGCAAGGAGCAGCAGGGCCAATATCAGAAGGATGAGGCGGTTGAAAACGTTCACTGTACCCTCGACTTCGTCTGCCTGGGATCTGCTTCGACGAGCTTGACGTTGAGCTTGCTCACAGGCAGGCCCCTCTCGGAGAGGTGTTCCTGGACTTTGGAGCGCAAGCCCGAACTGATAGTCCCGAGGTCCTCGCCTCGCCTCACCTTGGCTTCGAGGTCTATCCTGGCTCCTGGACTTCGCCTGGCCCTCACGCCGACCGAGGAACTGAGGACATCAGGGACCTGCTCGGCGACCGTCGAGACCTCCTCCTCGACCACGTCGCGGGTGACGTAGGTGCCGTTCCCCATACGCACGCGCCTCGGGGCGGAGGGCCTTAGCTCGGCTATAAACCAGATCAGGCCGAGTAGCGCCAGGATAACCAGGGTGACTATCGTGACGGCGGAGAGGTTGCCATTCTCGACGCGGGTGACGAAGTCCTGAAGGCCACCGGAGAAGTCGGAGATGGGCAGGGAGGTCAGGCTACGGCCAAACAGGTCGAAGCTGTAGACGACCATGTACACGCCGAGCACGAAGAGGCCGGCGAATAGCAGTGTCATTACTATCCTGTTAAAGACTCTCATCTTCGGCCACCTCGAGGTCCTCGACTATCACCCTGGTCCTGCGCCCGCCGGCCTGTGGTGCCACGCGCTCCCTTATGTTTTCGGCGATCTCTGGTATCGGCCTCGGCAACGGGTACCCGGCGACGATGTGGATCTCCAGATCCTCTGGACCGACCACCACCCCCGAGACTTTCTCGCTGCCCTCGTAGGTTGCGGCCTCGACGTAGCGCCCACGCCCCATGGAGTGGACCCCTTCGGTCGCGAGGGCCGCGACCGAGGCGGCCCTCGCGAGTTGAATCCCGTCTGCCAAAATAAACCTAGCTCTCCGGCGAACCGTCCACTACTGGACCCGCTGCTGTTCCTGCGCCTCCTGCTCGCGGCGCTCCTGCTCGAGCTGCTGCTGCTGCTCCTGCTCGGCCTCCTGCTGCGGGAAGAAGATGTTGGAGACCGTTATGTTTACCTCGGTTACGCGGAGGCCAACCAGGCTCTCGATCCTGTTGGCCACATTGCGTCGTACGGCCTCGGCGAGCTGGGGTATCGACTTGCCGTACTCGGCCGTCAGCGTCAGGTCGAGGGCGGCCTCCTCCTGGCCCACCTCTACCGAGACCCCCTGGGTCTGGCTCCCGCTGCTGCCGCCCGTGATGCTGCCGAGGATGCCGCTTACGGCCTGGGAGCCGCCGCTTCCCATCCTGATGCCGTCGACTTCCTGGGACGCGATCCCGGCGATCTTCGAGACTACGCTGTCCGAGATGCTGGTGGAGCCGCGCTCGGTTTGTAGCGGGCTGCCCTGTTGAGACCTCTCCTCGCTCATGCTGCTCCTTTCTTCGTTTTCGCTATACCGCCCGGCGGGTGATCAGCCGGTAGATCGCCAGTAGGACTATCGCGCCAAGGGTCGCTATGAGGATGCCCCCGAGGCTTATCCGCGTTATCTCCGGGCCCCCGAAGAGGCTCGGGACTATGAAACCGCCGACGAATGCTCCCGCTATACCAATCAAGATAGTGATTATGATCCCCCCGGGATCCGGCCCCGGCATAACCCACTTGGCCAGCACGCCGGCTATGAGCCCGATCACTATCAACGCTACGATGCCTATGCGCTTTCACCTCCCCCTCGTACATTACTTGCTCCCACCGGACGACACCCGCAAGCGCAATATAACAGATGCCG
>JACCSM010000161.1 GCA_013698525.1 Rubrobacteraceae bacterium | reverse complement strand
GGTGGGCCATAAGGGCGTTCTCCAGCTCGACCGAGGAGATCCACTCCCCCCCGCTCTTTATGAGGTCTTTGCTGCGGTCGGTGATCTGGATGAACCCGAAACGGTCTATGGTGACGACGTCCCCCGTTTTGAACCACCCGTCGTCCGTGAACTTGTCGTCACCCTCCGGCGCCTCGTAATACGAACTCGCGACCCACGGGCCACGAACCTCCAGCTCGCCCATTGTCTCGCCGTCCCACGGCACGAAGCCCTCGTCGCCGCGGGCGCGTATCTCCACGAACGGAACGGGGTAGCCCTGCTTGGCCTCGTACTCGAGCTGTTCCTCCTCGGGGAGCTTCTTCATCTCCGTGGTCAGGTTGGCCACGGTCCCGATGGGGCTCATCTCCGTCATGCCCCAGGCGTGGACGATCTCGATCCCATGCTGCTCCTTGTAGTCTCTTATGACGCCCTTGGGCGCCGCAGACCCCCCGATTACCATCGCGCGCAGCTTCGACAGGTCGTACCTCTCAGGCTCAGCGTCGAGCGCCTGCAGGACGGCGAGGAAGACCGTAGGAACGCCCGCGGTCAGGGTTACCTCTTCCTGCTCCAGGTCCTCGAGAACGCTCGCAGGGTCCAGGTTCGGACCAGGCATCATCAGCTTGGACCCGACGAGGACGGAGGCGAAGGGTAGGCCCCACGCGTTGACGTGGAACATCGGGACGACAGGCAGCACGCAGTCGGCCTCAGAGAGCGCGAACGTGTTGCCCATCGCCGCCATCATCGAGTGGAGTACCATCGAGCGGTGTGAGTAGAGGGCACCCTTCGGGCGCCCCGTCGTCCCCGAGGTGTAGCACATCGCCGCAGCCTGCTTCTCGTCGAAGTCAGGGTACTCGAAGTCGGCCTCGCCGGCGTCCCCGATCAGGTCCTCGTAGGAGATCATGCCATCGGGCACTTCCCCGCCCTCCGTCACGACCACGGCGTGCTCGACGCCAGTACGCCCCCTCAACTTCTCGAAGACAGGCACAAGGGCCTCGTCGACGAGCATGACCCTGTCCTCGGCGTGGTTGGCGATGTAGGCGAGGTCGTCCTCGTGCAGCCTGGGGTTGAGGGTGTGCAACACCAGCCCCGACGAAGGGACGCCGAAGTACGCTTCGAGGTGCTGGTAAGTGTTCCAGCCGAGCGTGCCGACCCGGTCACCGGATTCGAGCCCGAGGTTCCCGAGGGCTACGGCGAGCTTCTTGGTGCGGGAGACGAAGTCGGCGTAGGTGTGTCTGTGGAAAGACTTGTCGGGTCGGCGGGTGACTATCTCGCGGTGCCCGTAGAGCTGCTCAGCCCGCCGCAGGATGTAGGGCAGGGTGAGTTGGAAGTCCTGGACAAGTCCCTCTAGCATCTCGTCTCCTCTATAGTCAGGGTGCAGGTTCCGTTACGGATACGGCCCCGAGCACCTGCATTCCCTCTCCCGGAAAGCGTTGCTCAAGGCGATCTTAGCAGGCAGAATGAAAGAGGGTCAAGACTGGAGTCGGGTGGAAGAGGAACGCTTCGAGGTGGTGGCGGTGACGCTTTTCGGGAAGATAGTGGTGGCCCGCTACGCGACGCTGGAGCAGGCCGAGTGGCGGGCCGGAAAGATGGGCGAAGAGGCAGAACGCAACCCGCGCGGCTACGTACAGTACCTGGTGCGGCAGGCGGGAGGGCCGGCCAGGGAACGATAATGGGGACCTCCACGGGAGGAGTCTGGGGGACCTCCATGGGAGGAGTCTGGGGGGCCTCCGCGGGAGGAGTCTGGGGGCCTCGGCGGGAGGCGACAGGAGCCTGGATCCAGGCCGGGCGGCGAAGCCGGCGCTGCTATCGTAGAATTGTGTCGCGGGGCGTCTTGTGGTTTCGGAACCCGAAGGAGGTTGGATGGCTACGGAGTACCTGCAGTTCGCCGGGGCGCTGGTGTTCTTCCTGGGGTTGTTGATAGGGTCTTACTGGTTCGTCTACGTGCCCAACCGGGGCGAGGGAAAGAGCGACGATGAAGACTGAGGCCATTGAGTATTGCCTTCCAGGGAGTGTGAGGTAGCTTGCAGGTTTCGGCCAAGACCGACTACGCGCTGAGGGCAGCCTCCGAGCTGGCCCTGGCTGCGACCGAGGAGGCGGGCCCCATAAAGGGGGGTTGGATCTCGGAGACCCAGGGCATCCCGAAGAAGTTTATGGAGAACATACTACACGACCTGAAACGCTCCGGGATAGTCCGTACCAGGCGCGGCGCCTCGGGCGGCTACTGGCTCGCGCTGCCGGCGGAGGAGATCTCGCTCGCCGACATCATCCGCGCCGTCGAAGGACCCCTTGCGAACGTCAGGGGCGAGTGGCCCGAGGCGGTCGAGTACCAGGGCGCAGCCGAGCACCTGCAGGAGGTCTGGATCGCCGTACGTGCCAACCTGCGCGCCGTCCTCGAGTCCGTAACCCTCGCCGACATCGTCGATGGAAAGCTCCCCTCCTCGATCACAAAGCTCACCCGCGACCCGGAAGCGTGGGTGCATCATTAGCATTTCAGCACGCTCCGGCTTCGCCTTCGCTTGTCAGCACTTCAGCATTTCAGCTCTGTTGCCTGATCCTTGACTTTCGGGGTGACCGTGGTTACGCTCGCGCTATTGTTCACTTGATAAGTGGAGATGACGTGAGTAGAGAGCAGGCGAAAGAGGGGAATGAGACCAAGCCGGTCGGGTTCTGGGAGGCTTTCTGGTTCTGGGTGAAGCTTGGTTTCATCAACTTCGGAGGGCCTGCGGGCCAGATCGCCATCATGCACCGCGAGTTGGTGGAGAGGAAACGGTGGGTCTCAGAGGGGCAGTACTTGAGGACGCTCAACTTCTGCATGCTGTTGCCTGGTCCGGAAGCCCAGCAGGTCGCGACCTACATCGGGTGGAGGTTGCACGGTACGGTGGGGGGGATCGTGGCCGGTTCTTTCTTCGTGATCCCTTCCATCTTCGTGCTGTGGCTCCTCTCCTACCTGGCTGTGGCCCACTCAGACGTGCCGGCGGTCACGGGGCTCCTCTACGGGATACAGCCGGTGGTGATAGCCATCGTCCTCGAGGCTGTCCTGCGGATCGCCAGGCGTGCCCTCAACCATTACCTGCTCATTGGCTTCTCGGTCGCGGCGTTCTTCGCCCTCTATTTCTTGTCGGTACCCTTCCCGCTCGTGGTGCTGGCAGCAGCCCTCGGCGGGCTTCTCCTTAGCCGCGCGGTGCCTGAAGCCTTCGAAAGTGGCGGGCACGGCTCCTCGCAGGAGGAAGAGTACGCCTTGGACCGGGTCGCATCCAACGGCCTGCCCTCGATGTTGCGTAACCTGAGACTCGTTGGGACGTTTGTGGTGCTGTGGGCGGTTCCTGTTGGCGCCCTCTACCTGTGGCGCGGCGGGAACGACGTGCTCGTGGAGGAGGCGCTGTTGTTCACGGGGGCGGCTTTTGTCACCTTCGGCGGGGCATACGCTGTCTTGAGCTACATCTCCGAGGTGGCCGTGAGCCAGTACGGGTGGCTGACGG
>JACCSM010000156.1 GCA_013698525.1 Rubrobacteraceae bacterium | reverse complement strand
CGACCAAAGGATCTCCTTCGGGCACGAACGTCTCCACCAGCAACCCCAACAGCACACGGCTCGCCTCCCTACTCGACCAGCTAGCGCGGTTGAGCACCCGGTGGTAGCGGTGGAATCGTTTCTCTTGGTCCAAGCCCATCGCGCGCAGGGCGGAGCTAACGGTTCTGCGCCCAGGAGCTGCGGAAAAGCGCCTGCCACGAGCACTTGAACATGCCTAAAGAGGCGCTTTGAGAAAAGTGGCGCGAACGGGGTTAAAGTCCGTATCATCTGTTCGGGTAGGGTAGGCACCTTGAGATCGCCTCTCTTTGAGCGGATGGGTGAGGAGCGTACCCTACTCCTTGCGCTCTCACATGGCTAAAGTCGAGCTACGAATCCCCCGGCTTCGTGATCACCTGTACCAAAGTACAGGCCGAAAACCGTCCCTCCTGACGTTTCCCGGCGCCGGTCACGGCGATACATTGTATTCAAACAAGACCAGGAGGCATACGAAATGACCGGAGAACCATCGCATCGCACGGCGATCATCACAGGCGCGTCCCGCGGCCTGGGCCTGGCACTCGCCCGCAGGCTGGCCGAGGATGGCTGGGCCCTGATCATCGACGCCCGGGGCGAGGAAGCCCTCGAGAACGTACGCGCGGAGCTAGCCAGGCATACGCACGTCGTCGCCATCCCGGGCGATGTTGCCAACAGAGGGCATCGGGCTGCGATCTCGGAGGCGGCGCACGAGGCCGGCGGCGTGGACGCGCTCGTCAACAACGCGAGCATCCTCGGCCCAAGCCCTCAGCCGGATCTGCTCGACTACCCGCTCGACGTGTTGGAAGAAGTCTACCGTAAGAATGTGATCTCACCCCTCGCGCTCATCCAGGATCTCAGTACCGAACTGAAGCCACAAGCGCGCATTATCAACGTCACTAGCGACGCCGCAGTCGAGCCATACGAAGGCTGGGGCGGATACGGGTCGAGCAAGGCCGCGCTGGAACAACTCTCCAACATCCTCGCGGCCGAGAACCCTGGGCTGCGCGTCTACCGCGTAGATCCCGGCGACATGCGTACCAGGATGCACCAGGAAGCCTTCCCCAACGAGGATATCAGCGACCGACCGCTCCCCGAAGTGAGCGTGCCTGGCTTCCTCGAGCTCCTGACGGGCGACCTGCCGAGCGGACGCTACGAGGCACGCACGCTGGCCGCGAGGGTAGTCACAACCGCCGCGGATTCCTAGAAGGAGAGGGCCAGATTGTCCAACACGATTGCAGCAGCATTGGAACCTGTAGACACTTTCGTCGACTATCCCAAGGCACTATCCCCACTTCACTTCGAGCTGCCTCAGGAGCTGGAGGCCGGCGAGCCGCCTGAGGCGCGAGGACTGCGCCGCGACGAAGTACGCCTGATGGTCTCCTACCTGGACGACGACAGCGTCGTCCACTCCAAGTTCGGCGACCTCCCAGAGTTCCTCAGAGCCGGCGATACCCTCGTCGTCAACACAAGCGGCACCATGAACGCCGCGCTCCCCGCCGAGCGCAGAGACGGCACGCCCATTACCGTGCACCTCTCGACCCACCTACCGGCAGACCTGTGGGTCGTCGAGCTGAGATCATCTTCCGGCGGTGAACCTGCACTTGACGGTAAGTCAGGAGAGATCCTGACACTTCCGGAAGGCGGCAGTATAGTCCTGCAAACCCCTTATCTAGCGGAGAAGCGGCAGCAGAGAGAGGTGCCCAACCGGCTCTGGATCTCCACTCTAAACCTGTCTGTGGACTTTAATGAGTATCTGGACCAGTACGGGTCACCCATCAAGTACAGTTACGTCAGGGAGAGCTGGCCGGCGAGCTACTACCAGACGGTCTACGCCACGGAGGTAGGTAGCGCCGAGATGCCGTCCGCAGGAAGGGCTTTCACACCGGAGTTGATCACTCGCCTCGTCGCTAACGGGGTCAGGGTCGTGCCGCTAATACTGCACACGGGCGTCGCCAGCCTCGAAGACGACGAGCCGCCTTACGAGGAGTTCTACCGTGTCCCTCCCGAGACCGCGGACGCGATCAACGCGGCGCGCACGGCGCGACGCAGGGTGGTCGCCGTCGGGACTACCGTAGTGCGCGCGCTCGAGACGGTCACGGATAGGGACAGCCTGACCCACCCTGGCGAAGGCTGGACCGACCTCTTCATAACCCCGGAGCGCGGCGTACGGTCCGTTGACGCTATGCTGACAGGGTTGCACGAACCGCGCTCGACCCATCTGTCGATGCTGGAGGCACTCGCCGGACGCGGGTCGGTATGTCCCCTCGCCACCTCGAGCACGGAACATCTGGAGGTCGCCTACGCCGAGGCCCTGAGGGAAGGCTATCTCTGGCACGAGTTCGGGGACCTGCACCTGATCCTACCCGGCCACACAAAAGGATACTCACCAGCATAAACCTATAGTAGAACTTTATACAGCAGTCACCTGTCAGCTCTCGGCCAAAAAGCGGAGAGCTGACAGGCTGATGGCCCGCCGTGCGTAATGCTTTGAGCCTTACGCACGCTACCTGAAACCCGAAACCTGACCCTTCATGTACAGGCGACGACGGCCTTGCCCGGCTTCCAATTGGGCGGGTCGGTGCAGAGCCAGTCGGCGGCTTCGCGAGAAGTACGGCGCTCTTCGGCTTTCATGTCCATGCGCCAGGCAAAGATGCGGCGGTTCGTGCAGTTGATAGCACCCTGGCCCGAGGCTATGCGCGCCGGTCCACCGAGGCCCGGTTCGAGGTTTCTGGCGGTACGATTGAGGACGTAGACGAAGCCCACGTTGTCATCTTTACCCAGCAGGCCCGTCTGCGTCAGGCTGATCTTGAGTAGCCTCAGTTGCTCTCCTTTTCTGTGTCTCTTGGCAAAGTATCGGAGCAACTCGCCTTGATCGTAGGTAACGAAGCTGCTCTCTATCTTGCCCCCTGCCTCCACCTTGCCTACGGTGTACCAGGACCACGGCTCGTAGCCCCTCTCCGCAAAATCAGGGGGACTAGGGCCCTCGGACACGAAGAAGATGCGGGACAGAGTCGCCTGATCCCCGCTGTTGAAAGCATCGACGAAGGAGATCACGAGCCCGGCAACCTGCCGTGGGTGGCATCCATCAGGTAGCGAGGCCTCGTCGCTGGTGACGATCACACGCGTAGGCTCCTGGCGAACTACTGGTGCACGCTGTCCATCCCCGCCCGCAGAACGCGACTCCCCGGTATTCCTATCGTCCTCGCACCCAACGAGGAGGCAAAGCAGTGCCAGAATGGGTAGAATCGCCGACTTCATAGGGGAGCCCGAGTTGGCCCTGCCTTCCGTCACCCCGCATGGTCGACTCCATTTTATACACGGAGTAGTGGATACGCGTTGGCGATGGATCGCTCCAAACGAATTGCACAGGTATCGGCCCACCGCGAATCGCCCATTCGGCTAAGAGCGAGAACAAAGAGCTGACTTGCTGAAATGCTGCTCTACAGAGAGATCAGACCGTGTCGCGCGCCCTGGCTGACCGCCTCGGCGCGGTTGCTCACCCCGAGCTTGGAGTAGAGCGAGGAGATATGGAACTTGACCGTATGTTCGCTGATGTGGAGTTCGCGCGCGATCATCTTGTTGGACAGCCCGCGTC
>JACCSM010000151.1 GCA_013698525.1 Rubrobacteraceae bacterium | reverse complement strand
TGCGCCTGTAGATCCACGTTGTCTGCCACGTCTCGCTCCTAACGGTCTAGAAGAGTTGGTTCTCGCCCATGAAGACCTCGCTCACCGACTCGTCCGTGAAGACGTTTTTGATGGTGCTCGCGAGGATGGGTGCGATATTGAGCGTTTGTATCTTAGACCGCGGCTCATCCTCCTTCAAGGGCAGCGTGTTCGTAACGACGACCTCTTTGATGGGGGAGTTTTCGATCTTTCTGTAGGCGTCCCCCGAGAACTCGCCGTGGGTAGCCGCGGCGCTGACCTCGACCGCGCCTTCGTCAACGAGACGCTTCGCGGCATTGACCAGGGTCCCGCCCGTAGCGATTACGTCGTCGATCATGACGACCCGCTTGCCATCTACGTTCCCGATGACGTGCGTCACCTCGGAGTATCCCGGCCTGTCGCGCATCTTGTTCACTATGGCCCACGGGAGCCGGAGGTGTCCGGCGAGCTGCTTGGCGACCTTGACCTCGCCCGTGTCAGGGGCGACCACAACAGCGTCCTCGGCATCCTGGAAGCCCTGGCCCACGAAATAGTCGACGAACGTGTGCATCGCCGTCAGGTGATCCACGGGGAAAGAGAAGTAGCCCTCGATCTGGCCGGAGTGCAGATCCATCGTCATCACCCGCTCTGCCCCTGCGGCCTGGATCATGTTCGCTATCAGGCGCGCGGTTATGGGCTCGCGCGGTTTGGTCTTCCTGTCCTGGCGCGAGTAAGCGTACCAAGGGATGACGGCCACGATCCTCTTGGCAGAGGCTCTATTTGCGGCGTCTATCATGATGAGGAGCTGCATCAGGTTCTCGTTGACGGGGTCGCACAACGACTGGACGATGAATATGTCAGCTCCCCTGACACTCTCCAGATACCTGGCGTACAGCTCGCCGTTGGGGAATTCCATCAACTCGACCCCGCTCAGCTCAAGGTCGAGCCGCTCGGCGATACGCTCGGATAACTCGGGATAGCCCTGGCCGCTGACTATCATCAGCCGCTTCTCCGTAGTCTGCGTCAGATAGCCGTTCTGCATCATCGTCGCGCTAGCCCTCCGTCTCGTTCTTGGCCGACCCATCCCGCCCCGCCCGCTTCCTACGCCGCTGGGGAGACTCCCGGATCGCACGCGCCGGGGCCCCCACGGCTAGTTTGCCCGCTGGCACGTCTTTGTTAACCACCGACCCAGCCCCCGTGTAGGCGTCCTCGCCGACCGTTACAGGCGCGATGAGGTTCGTGTTCACTCCTGTAAAGACGCCGTCTTTCACCATGGTACGGTACTTCTTCTCACCGTCGTAGTTCGCCGTTATGGTCCCGGCCCCGAGGTTGGCGCCGGCCCCGATCTCCGCGTCCCCCACGTACGAGAGGTGAGGGACCTTGCTCCCCGCCCCTACCCGCGAGTTCTTGACCTCGCAGTAGGCCCCGATCTTGGCCCCTGGTTCGAGCACCGTCCCTGCCCTCAGGAATGAGTAGGGACCGACGCTCACTCTGTCGCCGATCTCAGCCCCACGTCCGACCGAGTGTTCGACGAGGGCGCCGTTACCGACAAGCGTGTCCTGGAGGTCGGTGGAGGGGCCGATCACGCAATCCGTACCGATACTCGTCTGCCCTCGCAACAGGCTTCCAGGCAGGATCACGGTGTCGCGCCCGATCTCGACCGTAGCCTCTATATGCGTCGAAGCCGGGTCCCTCACCGTCACTCCGTGCCTCATGTGGGTATCAAGGATGCGGCGCCTGAGGATCTCCTCGGCCCGCGCGAGCTGGGAGCGGTCGTTGACGAGGTTCGCCTCCTCGGGGTTCTTGAGCTTGTAGGTGACCGCCCTGCTGCGCCGCCCGATCGTCTCGAGCACGTCCGTCAGATACAGCTCACCGCTCTTGTTCTCCGAGGTGAGGCCCCCGATCGCACTCCTAATCTCAGATAGCTTGAAAGCGTAGAGACCGAGGTTGACAAGCCTGACCTGGCGCTGGGACTCGGTCGCATCCCTCTCCTCGACGATCCTGACCACGCCGGCGTCCTCGACCACCCTCCCGAGGCCGCTCGGGTCTTCCAGCTCGGCCACGAGGACCGTAGCCCCAACGCCAGCGGAGCTGTGCCGCTCGACCAGTTCCCCGAGGGTCTTGTCCGAGATAAGGGGTCCGTCGCCGTTGACCACCAGGAGGATGCCTTCATCTTCTCCTTCGAGGGCGGCCAGGGCGACGCGCACGGCGTCCCCGGTCCCGTGCTGCTCCTCCTGCAAAACGGGCTTCGCATCCTCGGGCAGGACGGCCTCGACAAGCTCGGCCTGATGGCCTACAACGACGAATAGCCCTTCGGGGACGAGGGGCCTCGTGGCGTCGATCACGTAGTTGACCATCGGGACACCGCACAGGGTGTGAAGAACCTTCGCCCGGTTCGACTTCATCCTGGTGCCCTTGCCGGCCGCCAGGATCACGGCAAAGATCGGCGAACTCTCAGACATGTACCGGCACCACTCCTATCGTTCGTCTGGCCAGCGGCCGCGTGCTCCTTGGCTGGGGCGGCAGGATTCGAACCTGCGATCCCGGGACCAAAACCCGGTGCCTTGCCACTTGGCCACGCCCCAGTACAGGCCCGCAACGATTATACCGGAGCGCCTTTTCGCCGTCAGGAAG
>JACCSM010000139.1 GCA_013698525.1 Rubrobacteraceae bacterium | reverse complement strand
CGAGTACGCGAAAAGGAGCAACGGGGCCGCCGACTACGCCCGCTTGGCCGAGCGGCTCGCGAAAGGGAGATGAAAGAGGACATGGCAAAGGGAAGAAAAGTGCCGGAAGACCTCATGGGAACCATCTTGAGCGAGAGCTTCGAAGCCGACGAGAAGCAAACTCTTTCGGCGTCTCGCGTGTCGCCCGGCGCTGTCGTTTCCTGGGACGAGACGCCAGAGCGGGTGGGCATCACCTTCAACCTCTCCAAACAGCTCGGCGCCGAACTGGAGAGGCTCCGGTGGGAGTTTCGGCTGGAGGGGGATGTTCGCCCTTCCAAATCCGAGATCGCCGAGGCAGCGCTTCGGATCGCCGTGGAGGATGTGAGAGAGCGGGGCGAAGAGAGCGAACTGTCCCGGAGGCTGGGCGGGCGTCACGTGGCTCGGATCTCGGACGCCGCCGGCGGGACGACCCGACGCAGCGTGGACGAAGCCGGCTGGATCTTCGAGACGACCTACGACGAGAATGGGGAGATCATTGACGAGGACGTGGTCGGCACC
Source organism: Rubrobacteraceae bacterium (assembly GCA_013698525.1). Taxonomy (GTDB): domain Bacteria; phylum Actinomycetota; class Rubrobacteria; order Rubrobacterales; family Rubrobacteraceae; genus Rubrobacter_D. The sequence continues at coordinate 1,990 of JACCSM010000139.1, read as the reverse complement.
GTCGCCGATCTCCCAGTGATGGATGAGTACGTCGATGAGCAAGGGAGGCTGGTGAGCGTGGCTAAGGACGAGCTGGGGAACACCTTCGAGCAGATCATGGACGAGGGGTTCAACACGCTCGGGACGAGGCTTCTTCGGACCCGGGATCAAGATGCCCGGTGAAAGTTGGGAAAGATCCGCTCGTTCGCCCGCTCTCAGGCAGGGTGAAAGGCGCTCACGGGCCATTATGGTATCGGCGAACTGACAAGCGGGACGATTTTCGTCGAGCTTGGGGACTCCGGCGCAGGACAGGCAGGAAGAGAGGAGCAAAATGGCCGGTGACACGAATGGCAATAAGACCAGACTCGACGAGTTCAAGGAACAGCTCGTCAAGGCGGCCAGGATGTACGCCATGTGCCAGAAGGCCGGGGTGCCTGAACCCATGGACGTAACGGGGATGGCGGTTGGTGCGTTCGAGGACATGCCGCTCAGGAAAGCCCTCGTTTTCGTGCGGACCAACGAGCAGAACATCAGAGACCTCGCCTGGGCTTTCGAGAACTCCGGCTCTGCCGAGGAGTTCGAGCAGAGGGTAAAGGAGATCAAAGACCTCCCGACCGGTCGCCAACCAGGATAGCCAGGAAGATGATAATGACGTTTGCAAAGCCTACCGGTTACCTGGTGCGAGAGCTATGAGCATACGCGATCAAGAGCGGCGCCAGAAGGAATCGGAGCGTAGGATCAGCGAGCGGATGCGCGCGGCCGATAAGTATGTCCGGGGGGACATACTGGCGCGGCAGAAGCAGGCCGACCTCAGGGCTCAGGAGGTCGTAGAGAGGATCGAGAAGGGCGGCGTTGACCCGCGACCCCTGCCAGGCCTCAGGGAAGATTCTCTCGCGTCGATGGCATCTATGTCTTCTATGGAATCATCACCATCGATGGCATCTATCGAGTCGGCAGAGACCGTCAGCAGGGTGACAGGCGAATCGGAAGCCAGCGAAATGCAGGAAGACATGCCTCTCGAAGGGGCCATGCCCTACGATCCCGCGAGCGCGGAAGAGGACCTCGCCCAGAGGGTGACAGAGGAGACGGGCTCGGGTGGCGACGTACACCTGCACGCCGAACGCAAGGCCGACGAGATGGCGCAGCAGATGACCGAAGATACCGGCGCCGGTGGAGATATGAACCTGCACGCCGAGCGCAAGGTGGACCAGATGGAAAACGAGATGTCCGAGGACTGAAAGAAGAGCGCCGTCGCCGCGTCCTTCTAGCGCGAGCCACATGTGGGCCTTGTATGCGCCCTTCCCTCCAGGTATTGCGGTTGCGCAATAATGAAGTTTACAACCCTTTCCGACCTAGCATAGAATGCGCCGAACAGAGGAGGTTGCTGTTTGGTTTTCGAGGCGAAGGACGCAGAGAGGCTCGCATCCTTCGAGGACCGGAGAATGTGGCGGTTGCTACTGGCGCGGTTACACCCTGATGCAGGAGGGGACCACGACCTGTTCGCGTTCGCCTGCGCCATAAGGGACGAGATGTCCAGAGGAAACCGCGCCGATCGGGCGACCGCAAGCGGCGACAATGCCAGGAGCGCGGAGAGCACAGCAGCCCCCTTCCTTCGGACGTGGCAAGAGGCGATGGGCCACTGGTCTTCGAACAACCATGACGCCCTCAAGAACTTCCGGACGCGATAAGGCGGTATACGGAAGTACGCTTTCGTATACCGCCCTATCAGCGAGTCAGCAAACAAAAAGCTGAAAAGCTGAAGTGCTGAAAGGCTACTGCTGGCCTTGTTGCTGCCTCTGGATCTCGTGCCAGATCAGATCCCCCGCTTCGCGCTGCAGCTTGATGGCATCGCCCTGATCGGGGTAGTTGAGCTCGAGTAGGTTCTGCACTTTCCTGATGTCGGTCAAGGCACGGCCCAACACCTGCAAAGGGTTCGCCTGCTGGTCTTGCTGCTGATCGCTCTCCGTCATCGAGGTCTCCTCACCACGCATCGCCCTCTTCCCTAACAGGA
>JACCSM010000105.1 GCA_013698525.1 Rubrobacteraceae bacterium | reverse complement strand
AACGTATTGTGAAGCACGGGTCGCCTTCCTCGATAACGGGTGGCTGGCGTAGAACCATTGCGTCCCTCCAACAGGAGTCTCGGTGGGGGAGCCATGGGGCGGGGGGTCAACGGATGTCGTAGCTGAGGCTGTGAGCGATTCTTTCGAGGGGAAGGAGCAGGCTTGGGTCCGAGAGCGGCCGATCGAAGGCGGGGGAGTCAGGGAGCGCCCCGGCCGCCCGTTCGTAGAGGGCCAGGGCGGGTTGGTTGCCGTTCATGGAGGACGAGTACAGCAGGCCGGCGACGCCCGGGTAGGCCGCGTGGATGTTCTTGGACCACCTCCGGCATCTGGGGCGCGGGCCCGAGTGGATGTTGGCCGATGCGCTGGCGCGGGTGGGCCACCGGTCCCGCAGGTTCAGGAGCGGCACATCACCGGCGAGCTCGAAGCCGGCGAGGAATGGGTCGCGGCGTCCGGTGTCCACGAGGCGTCCGTCCCGGAACACCTCCGCGATGCACGTGGCTATCGCCTCGTCGCCGGTGGCGCCGAGGATCCCCCGCTCCTGCACCCGTTGTGGTTTGGCGTGGTGGTCGAAGCGGGCGTCGGGGAGCGGGCCGAAGGCCCTCATCCCGTCCCACCGGCCGGGATGATCTCCACTGCGGAAGTAGATCCGCCAGAGCATCGTGCCAGCAGGGAGCACGCTGATGTCCGGCGGTACCTCCCGCATAACCGATACGGGGGGTGGTTCGGGCAGCTTGGCCACGAAGTCTGGCTACCTCACCCTGGCAAGCGAACCGACAGCGGCCCAGACCCCCTAGAGAACCTCTGCCAGGGGTACGAGGACTGCTGGAGAGCCCCCGGAGAGCAGCCATTCTCGCGGTGAAGCGCCGCCGTGCTCATCCTCGTACAGCTGAAGGTCCGGGTTCGGCGATGTAAACCAGTTGAGCAGCGCCACCGGATGCACCGTGCGATCCACGTGCTTGAGGACTTCGCCTACGCCGCGAACCTCGTGGTCACCGTCGAACTGGAAGACGGGCAGCCTGTTCTCCCTGCCTGATTTCATACCGTAGAGGGTTCTATTTTGGAGCCTCTGCCGAACCCGTCCCTCGCTGACGCCGAGGAGGTTGGCCGCCTCCTTGGTAGTCAGGGCTGCCGCTATGATGGCAGCATACTTGGCAGCCGTACGGGACAGGGGATCTGGCTCATCCGCCCCCGCAGGCACCAAGTCGAGACCGCCCCTCTTTAGAAACGCTTCCTCCTCGGGAGAGAAACCCTCCGCGGGCTCGTTGACCCACCTGCCGGTGGGCAGAACCAGGAGGATCTCCGAGGCAAAGCGCCGCGCGTCCTCCTCGATCTCTCCCGAGGAACGCCTGATGCCCCTGTCCCTCAACTCCCTCTCCGTCAACTCCGAACCACTGCCCTCGTCTTGCCGGCTGCCAAGCCCAGCGTTAGCCTGCGTTAGTGTCGCCATTTTACCGCACGGGCGGGACGCTGGCGAGGGAGAGCGGGGGAGACCGCCGCAACTCGCCGAGAGGGACGCAGACCATGAACGGGGTGTGCCAACCTCCCTACATACCTACGGGCAGGAGCGCATGCGAACGTGCAAGCCTGCAATGACGCTGGACCAGCTAGGCTGATCGTCTCGTAAGTAGCGAAGTGGGGAGGGTTTGTTCGCCAAGGCATGTCGGGATATGTTCTTATAATACTTACCAAGGAGAAGCCACGCCAGGGAAAAGCTAAAGACCCACACAAAGGCACACAAAGAAAGCCAGAAAAGCAAAAAGTAATAGACCAGCAAGGAGAGCACCGGACAAACGCCGAGCAACTCCCGAAGCAAAGTACGCCCAAAAGTATTATGCATTCTAAATGTCTCCACCCGGCTGGACCACGACCTCAAGGGCTGCGTGGAGTGCGCCGGTCTGCTCGCGCAGGGCTCCCTCCAGCATGTCAAGAAAGCGGGTCTCGATGTACTCCTTGGCGAAAGAGTTGGGAACGGAGATGGTGAGTCGTTCGCCATCGAAGCCGGTGGGAACGGTACCATCGAACCAGACGCGCAGGGAGGGGGTCTCGATCTTGTCAGAGACGGCGTCGAGCATCTGCGTCCACACGTCCTGGGCGGCCGGATCGGGGTCGGGCGGCGCCACGTCCGGTGGGGGAGGGGGGATGTCCTCGGACCTCGTCTCCTCGGCTTCGTCCGCTTCGCGGGCTGCAATGGCCGAAGCCCCATTGGTGTTGGAACCCGGGTCGGCGAAGGGAACGTCCAGCTCGTAGCCGTTCTCTATAGCCTTGCGGAGCCAGCCGGGTGCGTTGCGCAGGTTCTTCTGGTAGGGGACAGCCTCGGCAAACCGGAGGCAGCGCTCCGGGCCGTGGTTGGCGACCAGATCCTCGGCTACATCTCCCCGCACTCCTTCAGCCTTCAATCTCTCGATCGCTATGACTACCTCTGGAGTGGCCTCGACACGTGCGGCCGGGCGCCGGCTGGCGAAGCCCTCGTGGATCTCGTAGCAGACGAGGTTGGAACCTGCCGGGTTCTTACGATACGTTACCTGCTCCAGAAAACCCTTCTGTTCGAGCTCCTCGTGGGCCGGGGCGAGCTTTTCCTTGATCTTGGAGGGATACTTGTACGCGCTGAGCGGGATGCGGTCCCGGAGCGAGAAGAGCTCCACTTCCCACCGCCTCTGGTAGTTGCGCTTCTTGTCGATGAACCGGTAGAGGCGTTTGGCCACTGGCGAGTTCAGCGACCAGTAGAAGTCCACGTCGAGGCCCTTGAGGTAGTCGGCCTTGTAGGACTCCACGAAGTAGTCCGAGAGCTTGACCGAAGTCTTCTCCGCTCTTCCGTGTCCGTCGCTGGTCTCTGAGTGCTTGACCCTGTCCAGCAGGTGGAAGCTGTCTGTGAGGTAAGATTTCTGGCTCTTGCGGTAGAAGGCGTTGTCGCTCTGGATGGTCGTGCTCGATAGTCTGAGGAGAGACTGTTTGATTTGCATGTAGTCCCGTCCTCCGTGTGTTCGGCGCAGGAGCTGCACGAGTTCGTAGAGGGAGAAGGAGATCCAGCCGTCATCGGGCACCCCGCCACGCTGCTCTATGAGTTGCAGCAGCGCCACGTATACGTCCTGGTCCAGGCTTCCAGGCAACCCGAGGCCCTGCACGGCCCTGATCGTCCAGGTCTGCTGCAGTTCCTGGCCGTCGCGCGTCCGGATAGTATTCGAGTAGTGAATGACCCCGTCTCCAGACCGCTGGTTGCCGATCGTGAAATACGGGTGATCCTCGAAATTCCCTTCGGCCTTTACTAGGTGGCTTCTCTCCTCCTGCTGCTTCAAAGCCATCCCATCCTCCTGTTTGTTTAACAAAACAACAACATATCTCTTAACAACATACAAACAGGGGGACGACCGGTTTCGTGCAAAACTCCAGATTTGCAGGTAAAATTTCAAGCAAATTTCCTCCGAAGCCCGGTATTATTTCCCCCGAAGCCCGGTATCGCTTCCCCCAGAGCCCGCTATCCTTCCCTCGCGGCCCGGTAAGCCTTCCCCCGAAGCCCAGTACGCGACGCTGCTGGATACCGGGCTGCCAGGGAAGCGAGCGTCTATGGCGGGATCCTTCCCCCGAAGCCCGGTATCCAAGGGCCATCCGTAGGATATCTGGATACCTGAACGTCAGCTTTACTGTGTAGACGTGACCACGCCCTCTACATAGAGCACACACATGAAAGGCCCAGCACAACAAGCCCCAGATGTGGGGTCTACCCGGACCACAACAGCTATTAGTACCCGTCATAGAGCCCAGATCTGCTGAACCGGGATGGACGAACACTTTGAACCTCAAGTAGACCTTTCGTGCTGTTCGTGGAAAGTGGGCGAAGGCCGAGGGCGCGATTCGGGAGGCGGGACGCGGGAAGATAGAGGAGGGATGAACCAAGTACCGGGCTTCCCCCGAAGCCCGGTACTCTTCCCCCAGAGCCCGGTATTCTGAGCACAAGGTCGGCGCGGGCTTCCCCCGAAGCCCGGTATCGCTTCCCCGAAGGCCCGGTAAGCTGGTAGAAGCTTCCCCCGGAGCCCGGTGTGTGGGCGGTTGTTCGGCGGTTTTGCGCCGTTTTGGTGTGTAGTGGGTCCCGAATGCGCACATCCGTGATCTGTACGCCCGTGGTTAGGACCGATAGTTGCAGGACACGGCAAACTACCGGGCTTGTGGGGAAGATGGGCCTGTCCGGCCTCGGAAAACCGTTCCTCGAGGGCGGGGATCGCCGGAGCGGGGAGGACCGGAGCGAGCGATCGACTGATGTGCTGCGTCGGATGGAGTCGGAGGGCGGCACCTTGGATGACATCCTCAACGGTGAGGCTGGCTGGTGCTGGATTGAGGAGGCTTGTTTCGACAAATGGGCGGTGATAGAGGAGATGTTGCAACACTCCCCAGGCTCTGACAGACTTTACGCATATTGGGTACAAGGGGCAGACTGTGACCGGAGGAGACTGTGGGTTTGGACGAGCTCGCTAATGATCGAGAAATGCTCGCCTTTACGGCGGCCCTCGAGCTTGCGCAGATAGAGGACAGCCGCGACTGGGAAAGCGCGGACGAGTATTTCGTAGAGTTGGGTAAATGGTCCAAAAAGTACCGCAGCTCCGGTGTGGATGAGCGAGCGGAAAAGCTTTACCGCGAGAGTATGCCAGAGGAAACTGAGGAGCGGAAGGCAGCTAGTGAGTTGACGCCCGCCGGACTCTTCTTGGACCCGGCAATCTGGGCCCGTTGGGAGGAAAAAGTTAAGGTGGCCGTGCGCCGAGTCTGCACCGATCCGGTATTTGCGGCTGAGTTGTCAAGAGAAGTTCAAAAAAAAGGATGGGATAGAGCGGGCGCCATGTTGGCCCTGTCCGCCAGATCCGCTATCGAGAGAGGCCACATCGAGCGGGCAGTGATGTACTGTGTCTATGAGCGCACCGTCATGGAGCTTAGAAACGATCTTCGTGCCGCTTTGCAGGAGATGAAAGGAGAGCGAGAAGCTAGGTCAACAAGCGAGCAAGAGAATACGGACCATCAGCCAAGGGAGTAACTTTGCGACGTTGTCCACGTCGCGCATCCGCTGTATGCCACGAGCGTGGCTTTGAGCTTTGGCGTGTCGCCCGATAATATATAAGAGGATTACACATTCGAGCGCGGCGTTCTTGGCCGCTGATGGAGGGGGATATGTGTGGTGAGTGTTCACGGACGCCGGAGGCGTCTCTCAGGACAATGGGCCGTCAACAGTTTTTGAGGCTTGTTGGCGGGGGAGTCGCCGCCGCT
>JACCSM010000103.1 GCA_013698525.1 Rubrobacteraceae bacterium | reverse complement strand
TTCCAGAAAGGCCTGGACCTTGGCGTCAATGGGACCCCTACCTTCTTTATAAACGGCAAGATGCTGGTGGGCCTGCAGCCCGTTGGGGTCTTCGAGGACGCTATAGAGGAGGCCAGGCGGGAGGCCGAGGGTGGTTGAGGCCTCGTTACTGGCCTCCTTCCTCGGGGGCCTGCTCTCTCTCCTCAGCCCGTGCAGCGCGCTGCTCCTGCCTGCATTCTTCGCCTACGCCTTCCAGTCGCGAGGCGAGCTCCTCGGGAGGACGGCCGTCTTCTACCTCGGGCTCTGCGCCACGCTAGTGCCGCTCGGGATGGGCATCTCCGCGGTCAGCTCGCTGGTCTACGGGCACAGGAGCACCCTGATCACCGTCTCCGGCCTCATCATAATCGCTCTCGGCGTGATCCAGGTGTTCGGAGGCGGGTTCGCGTTCGGGCCGATCGAACGCCTGAGGGGCGGCATCAAAGGGGATTCCCTCGTCGCGACCTTCTTTCTCGGCGCCATCTACGGTTTCGCGGGCTTCTGCTCAGGACCCATCCTCGGCGCGGTGCTCACCGTCGCCGCGTCATCGGGCTCTGTCCTGCGGGGCGCCGGACTCCTCGCCACGTACGCCGCGGGTATGGCCGCGCCTCTGTTTTTGATGGCCCTCCTCTGGGAACGCCTCGACCTCGGACACCGCCGCTGGCTAAGGGGACGTGAGATCTCCCTCGGCCCTCTCCGCTTGCACTCGACTAACCTCCTCTCGGGCCTGATGTTCGTCGCGGTCGGGGTCCTGTTTATCGTCTTCGAGGGCACCTCGGGCCTCGAAGGTCTCTACGCCTCGGGCGGGGCGACGGATCTCGCCTTCTCCGTCGAGCGATGGGCGGGAGCCTTCTCAGAACGCGTACCGACTTCCGTGGCGCTCGCGGTTCTCGGCTCGCTCTTCGCCGGATTCCTCGTCTACAGGCTCTCGCGACGCCACAAGAAGAAGCCTGCGGAGCGCGGGGGTTAGGCCGCGCTGATGGAGCTACTTATGCCTGACAGGTTCGGGGACTCGGCGACCGCCTACGGCTACGTCAGGACCATCTTCGACCAGGTCGCGAGGGGCACGCGACCCGCCACCGTCTCGATCACACCGTCGACCCGCCACGTCGGGGTCACGCGCCGCGACACGTTCCGCCCTGGCTTCGAAGACGCCGTCAGGGCCGCAGGCGAGATGGGCTACCCCGTGCTCGTCCGCTCCTCGGGCGGCGGCGCGACCGCCGCGGACGGGGGCACCTTCGGTTTCTCTATCATCCGTCCATCGGACGAGACGGAGTCCAGGCGCGGCATCAGGGAGCGCTACGACGAGGCCGCGGCCATGGTCCTCGGCGCGTTCTCGCGGCTCGGGGTGATGGCCGAGGTGGGGGAGGTGCGCGACGAGTTCTGCCCCGGTGACCACAGCATAAGAGTCGGGGACGGAGAGTCCGGAATGAAAGTCGTCGGCATAGCGCAGAGGATTACACGCCGGGCGACGAGCGTAGGGGGTATCGTGCTCGTCGAGGGAGAGCAGGACCTGGCGCGCGTGCTCGAGGGGGTCTACAACGCAATGCACCTGCCCTTCAGAAAGGAGAGCGTCGGCAGCCTACACCGCGCCGGATACCAGGCGGGGACACAAAATGCCATCGAAGCCTTCGCCGCCGAAGCGGAACAGGTCTACGGCGCCGTCCGCGTCTCGCTCGACGAGAACACGCTTGGGCTCGCGAGCAGTGAGGGCGAACAGTACGTGATATAGCACTTCAGCTAGTCAGCACGTCGCCTACGGCGACTTGTCAGCATTTCAGCCAGTCAGCTTTGTCCGCCCGAGGTGCCTCATCCCGTCGCGCGAGAGCCCATCCCTCGGAGGTTTTTCTGAGCTTCAAGCGAGGCCTACCCCCTGCTGAAGTGCTGAGAGCCGCCGACCGGAGGGAGGCGGCGTGCTGAAATGCTCATAGGATAACCTCATGTTCGTAGCGGGACCGAACGAAGACGCCGGGAGAGCGCCACGAATGCTAGCCCCACAGTGTTATAGAGGGCCATTGTCAGACCAGCGCCTCCCGGCAT
>JACCSM010000087.1 GCA_013698525.1 Rubrobacteraceae bacterium | reverse complement strand
CGCCAGACGCACGATCTCCCTCACCTGCCCGATGGTCGTGAACGCGCCCTGGGGTAGGATCTCCGCCAGGTCAGGATGCAGCCCCCTGAGCGCCCTGTCTTCCGCCGCCACGTCGCCCCCGGCGACGAGCGCGGCCCCGAACCTCAGCGCCACCATCCGCTTGCCCACGCCGGGAGGACCGTGGAACAGATAAGCCTGCGAGACTTCGCCGGTCTCTAGAGCCCGCCCTAGTAGCCGCAGGGCCGTCTCGTTCCCGAGTACGTCCTCGAACCTGTCGTCCCGGTCAGCCATCAGCCTCACGAGTATATTGCAGGTCGCGCATCCTACCCACCACCACCCCGGCGAGGTCCCTCGCCAAGAGTGAGGCGTCGAGGACTTCGATCCTCCCTGACTCGAGACGCGCCAGCTCCTCGAAACCCTCCTCGACGCGCCGCATGAACTCTGCCCCTACCGCTTCTATCCTATCGGGAGGCGCCCCGAGCTCCCTGGCCCGCCTCTCCCTCTCATCCTGGTCGAGACGCAGGTAGAAAGTCCTGTCTGGCACTACGGTCCCGACGGCGTAGGCGTTCAGAGATCGTACCGCCTCGACGCCGAGGCCCCTTCCGAAGCCCTGGTAGGCGAGGCTCGAGTCCAGGTACCGCTCGCAAAGCACGTTCTCGCCAGCTTCGAGACGCGGGAGTATGGCCCCCCTTACGTGGTCGGCGCGGGCCGCCGCGTACAGGTAAGCCTCCGTCCACGCATCCATCTCCACCTCAGGGTCCAGGACGACCCCCCTGATGATCTCGGCCGCCGGGGTACCGCCGGGCTCGCGGGCAAAGTGTGTCGAAGGTTCCGAACCCGTGAGCAGTGGTCTGATGGCGCTTACAAGGGTGGACTTGCCGGAGAAATCGGGGCCCTCGATCGTTACGAAGATGCCCCTGGGTGTAGCTTGCCGGGTCTGCGCGGCGGGCCCTCCGGTTAGGCAGCGGCCCTGCGCAGGGCGTGCCGCTCCGCCGCCGAGACGTGCGCTTCGAAGAGCCTCTCCTGCTGCGGACCGGCGCCGCGCATCGCCTCGGCGTGCCACTGGACGCCGAGCAGCCACCGCTCGGAGAGGTCTACAGCCTCGACGGCCTCCACCACCCCATCCGAGGAACGGCCGGTAACGACCAGCCCTTCAGCGAGGGCTCTTACCCCTTGATGGTGGTAAGAGTTGACCTTTACCGATTCGCGGCCCATGACCTCCGCAATGTAGGACCCGTCCCTGACCCTTACCTCGTGCGTGGGCTGCCACTTGGGGGTGTCCTGCCTGTGCTTGAGCAGATCCCGCTCCCACTGCGAAGGAAGGTCCTGGTACAGCGTCCCGCCAAGGGCCACGTTCAGGACCTGCATCCCCCTGCAGATCCCGAAAACCGGTATCCCACGCCGAAGGGCCAGCCCGACCAGCGCCATCTCGAAAGCATCCCTTTCGGGGAGCGTTACCCCAAGCTCGGGCATAGGCTCCTCGCCGTAGTAGTGCGGGTCCAGGTCGCTCCCGCCGCTCAAGAGTAGGCCGTCGAGGCTTTGGATAACCGCCTCAGCAGCCCTCTCATCCCCCGCCGGCGGTAATACCACGGGTGCGCCCCCGGCCCCCGCGACGCCCTCGACGTAGTCGAGGTCGGCCCTCACGAATCTGCCCAACGGCCGCTCCGCAACCGCGTCCACATCCTCTTTCAACGTCGCCGTTATGCCTATGATCGGGGGCAAGCTCTACTCACCTATTAACAGTATCTTCACTCAACTTAACTATATACGGCAGAATACCAGACCACGGCGACGATGGCGAGGAGGATAAGGTATCCGGTCACGCGGATATATGCAGAAGGTCGGTAGAAAGGGGGCTCGTCGACGAGGTCGAGGTCGAGCCTGCTCTCTATGTGGTGGACTTCTGAAGTTCCTGGGCGCTCCGTGTCGATGAGCCCTCACCCCCCTCTTTCGCCTTCTCGGCGGCCTCACGCTGCTCCTGCTTCTTCGGGCAGTCCATATTAATACATGTCACCCAGGGACGCTTCCCTCCAAGTACCTTTATCTCCGGGGAGCCGCAGGCGTCGCACTGGGTACCCAGGGGTATTATCTCACCCCGCTGCGGGAGCGGGTAGGTGACATGGCAGTCGGGGTAGCCCGTGCAGCCGACAAAGCGCTTGCGGCTCTTACGGTTGCGGCGGATGATCAGGTCGTGGCTGCTCTCCGGACACTTGCCTATGGTCTCGTCGGTCCTAATGCCCTCCCACACGATATCCGCGAACTCGGTCTCGGAGTCCTGCAGGTGATCGTAGACCCTACGAAGCACGTCGCGCGATGAGTCGACGACGGACGCCTTGCTGATCCTGCCCTCGGAGATCTCATCCATGCTCCGCTCGAGCTCGGCGGTCATCTCGTGCGAGGCTATCTCGGAGGCGAAGTCCGTCAAGGCCTGCGCCACGGCCATGCCCTTCTCGGTCGGGACCAGCGGATCGTCGTGGACGTAGCCGCGGTCGTAGAGGTTCTGGATGATGTTCGGGCGCGTGGCCTTTGTGCCGAGCCCGAGGTCTTCCATCACGTTTATCAGGCGGCCTGCGCCGTAGCGGCCAGGAGGCTGGGTCTCCTTCGAGAGGATCTCTTTACCGATGACCTCCACGACGTCGCCTTCTGAGAGGTTCGGGATCTCCTCGTCCGCGCGCCGACTGTACGGGTAGACGCCGAGCCAGCCCTCCTCCGTGAGGACCGTCCCGCCAGTGACGAGCGGCTCGCCGCCAGAGTCGAAGCGCAGCGTCGTGCGCAGCGTCTTCGCTGGGCCGGAGAGGGTGGCGAGGAAGCGCCTTACCACGAGCTGATAGATCTTCCACCGGTCGTCCCGCATCGACTCCTTCGACGCGTAGCCGGTCGGGTAGATCGGGGGGTGGTCCGTCGTCTCCTTCTTCCCGCGCGTGGGCGAGAGATTGTCTTGAGAGAGCAGCCTCTCGGCGTGCTGCCCGACTCCTTCGACGCCACCCAGGTACCCGAGCACCTCGCGCAGGTCGAGCGAGCGCGGGTAGACGGTGTTGTCCGTCCTCGGATAGGAGATGTAGCCGTCAGTGTAAAGGTCCTCGGCTATGCGGGCCGCCCTGGAGGGGCTGATCCCGATGTTGGCGGCCGCCGTCAGGAAGGCTGTCGTATTGAACGGCGCTGGAGGCTTGCGGGTCGCTGATTTCTGCTGGACATCCACGACCGTAGCGGTGTCGGCGACGTTCTCGTAGGCATTCCTGGCCCTCGCCTCTTCTTTGAAGCGGTCGGTCTGGTGGCGGACGGTGAACGGCTCGCCGTTCCTCAGATCTACTTCAAGCTCCCAGTAAGGCTCGGGGAGGAAAGCCCGCCGCTCGCGCTCGCGGTCGGCTATGAGGACGAGCGTCGGTGACTGGACGCGTCCCACGGAGAGGAAGGCGCTCCCGTAGCGCTTTGTGGCGCGTGAGACCCAGCGGGTCAGGGTAGCGCCCCAGATCAGGTCTATGTCTTGCCGCGCCTCGCCGGCGTCGGCCAGGTCGTTGGATACTTCCATTAGCTCGTCGAAGGCGCGGCCGACCTCGCCCGGCGTGAGGGCGGAGAAGCGGGCGCGCTCGACGTGGTCCATGAGCTTCGGGTTCGCCTCGAAGACCAGGGAGAGGGCTTCGACGCCGATCAACTCCCCCTCACGATCGAAGTCCGTTGCGATGACCACCCTGTCCGCCTTCTTCGAGAGCGACGTTACGGCCTGGGCCACGCCCTTCTCCGAGACGGACTTCAGGATCTCTGCGTCTATGAGCTCCCGCGGCTCTACTTTCTGCCAGTTGGAGTATTCCTCGGGATACTCCGGGTTGAGGACGTGCCCCTTCAGGCCGACCGAGACCGTCTCCTCCCCCTTCCACGTAAACGTGTGGTGCGGCACGGAGCGGTGCTTGCCTTCCCTGACAGTTCCTTCAGAGAGGAACTGGGCGATCTTCTTCGCAGTATTTGCTTTCTCGGAGATAATTAGTCGCATCTTGTTACCATTTTACACCGACAAAGAGCATCTTGTTGGCAGATAGCAAGCCCTTGTTCTTCGAAGCGTCCCTGTTCTCGAAGGATCGTGCCTGGTCTCTGCTGTGACGCTGCAGCATACCCTCCCATCCTAGCTATTGCGCGCAGACCTCCGACACATCTATCGTCGCGGAGGACGTCCTTGTGGTGTATAAACCACTGCTGCCATTATTTCAATTGGATTGAGTCTACCGTGCCCGAGAGATCAAGAGCCCGAAGGGAGTCCCGAGGCGCCGAGCAGCGCCCCTCCGGCCACCTTCAAAAAATCTCTGCGGGCCAGGGCACTACTCAGCGGGTTTCCCCCTTGACTCCTCAAGGCCGAACCGGTCGGCGACGCGCGCGGCGAGCAGGGCAAGGCCGAAGACATCGTAGGAGCTGCGCACGCGAGGGTCGCCGAAGAAGAAGATCGCCACCAGCAACGCGCAGGCCAGCTGGAGCAGTATCACAGCCTCCCCCGAGGACCGGCCGGATGCGGGCCGCCGGACGAGGACGAAGACGGAGTCGATCACGATCAGCGGCAGCAGAAGACTGTACGCCAGGTTGCTAAGCCGCACCACACCCCGCTGCCCGTCCTCATTGACCTGCGGCCAGGGAACCGTCGTGGCGCTCATGTTCATGACGTTCCTGGCCAGGACTCGAACGTGACCGAGGCCGTCCCTCTCGATACACCGCACGCCCATCTCGTAGAAGAACCCCTGATCCCATACCAAGGGTCCCTCGAAGTAGTAGGTGCCGCCCCGCCCCAGTTGCGTCCAGACAGGATTGCCGAATTGGAAGGTGATGTTCCTGACGGGATCGGTGGTCGTCACGTCGTGGACGTCGCAATGTCCGATCCAGAAGTTCAGGCCCGCGTTCTCGCTGAGGCCAGTGGGTTTGCCGGCCGCCGCGCTGTTGTGCAACGCGGTGCCGGCCAGGATGAGCGCGCTGCCGGCGACGATGCCCGTTAGGGCCATGGTTTGGCGGCGGATACGAAACAACAACGGCACAACCAGCACCGCGAGGTTCAGGATGAGTTGCGGGCGGTTGGCGACCGCTACGCCTCCGAGCAGGCCGGCCGCTAGGCCGAGCCAGCCTGCCTGACTGCCCGAGAGCCGGCCGGCCCAGTAGCCGGCCCAGAGGGAAGCGAGCAGAAACGCCAGCGAGGGCGTCTCGGAGGTGAAGTACCCTCCATAGGTGATGTACAGCGGCCAGAACGCGCAGAACAGCGCGGTCAGGGCGGCGGCGGCCGGGGTGAGCAACAAGCGCGCTAGCCGCCACGCGAGGAGCGGGATCGCAGCGGAGAGTGCACACCACAGCATGGCCCCTACCCACAATCCCGCCCGTTCCGTACCGAAGAGCGTCATGGGGGCGGCCAGCAGTATGTGAGTTCCCGGCGGAAAGAAGGCGTCGGAGCGCTGCAGGCCGGCGCCCGCGGCGAGCCGCTGGGCCCGCTCGACGTACGCGCCCATGTCCGAGTAGAGGTAATCGAAGGGAGGGTGGATCACCAACCCCCAGATGATACGGACGATAACGCCGGCCAGAAC
>JACCSM010000063.1 GCA_013698525.1 Rubrobacteraceae bacterium | reverse complement strand
ATCCCCCCGCTCGACGGCTCGAAGGTGATCTTCCCTTTCCTGCCCCGGTTCCTGGACGGCTTTGTGGCATTCATGAACCAGTACGGACCCATGATCTTGCTTGGCCTCATCCTGGTCTCGTTCCTGACGAACCTCCCCATCTTCGGCATCCTGCTCGCCCCAATACGACCCCTCCTGACCCTTCTCGGACTACCCGTGGTTTTCTGAGCAAGTCAGCATGCCGCCTGCAGCAGCTGGTCAGATACAAAGGGGCAACACGGTCCGTAGGGAGGGGGGAGAATCTACGGATTACCGTGCTGCCCCACGCATATTCTACCCTCAAAGTCGCTAAAGCGTGAGCTAAACCTCAGGTAGAGACTAAAGAGACCTGCTTCCGTTGGTGCCAGGGGAGTCTGCCGCCAGGGGGAGGAGAACAGAGAAGATGCTTCCGGCGTCGGGGCGGCTGTGAACGTGGATCTCACCTCCGAGATGGTCGATGATCTCGTGGGCGAGGGCGAGCCCGAGGCCTGTGCCATCGGCGCGAGACGAGCCCTGGGCCCGGTAGAAGCGGTCGAAGATGTAGGGTATCTCGGATTCCGGGATGCCGCAGCCGCGGTCTGTTACGCTGATAATGATCTGCCCATCTTCGCGGGAGAGCCCGAGGTCGACGGGCGAACCCTCGTCCGAGTACTTGAGAGCGTTGTCCACGAGGATGGCGATAGCCCTATGTAGCTGGTTCGGGTCGGTCCTTACGAGCGGCACGTTCTCCTCGGCCCTGATGTTCAGTGAACGGCCCGTGTAGCCGAAGTCCCTGCGCAGCCCGTGGAGCAGGTCTTCGACGTCGACTTCCTCCGTCCGGAAGGTGACGGCGTTGGCGTCGAGGCGCGAGAGGTCGAGCAGGGTACGTGCCAGGCTCTGCAGGCGCGTGGTCTGAACGCGCATGTCGTTCAGGAACTCAGCTCTGACCCTTTCATCCTCCTCGTCCTCGAGCATCTCCAGGTAGCCGGAGAGGGCCGTCAGCGGTGTCTTGAGCTCATGGGAAGCGTTGGCGATAAACTCGGCCTTGACGCGCTGCATGTGGCGCTCCTCCGTAACGTCGCGCAGGATGGCGAGCGCCCCGTCCTCAAGGGGGGCAGCCCGGATCTCGATGACCCTTTCCCCGGCCTTCGCCTCGGACTCTGTCACGGGACCGCTGTAGCGGGTCTTGGCGAGCACCTCCTGCAGGCGGTTGTGGAAGGCATGGTCGGATGACTCGAGGAGCTTCCTTGCGCGGGGGTTCAAAAAGACGGGATTCAGGTCTCTATCCACGCCCACGACCGCATCCGTCATGCCGTCGAGTATCGCCTTCCCGCGCTCCTTCTCCTGCCCTATCTGGTCGAACGCCTCCTTGAGGGAGACCGCCATAGCGTTGAACGTCGCGCCCAGAGAGCCGACCTCATCCTCGACGCGCGTCTGTATCCTCGCGTCGAAGTTGCCGGCGGCCAGGTGCTCGGCGGCCAGCCCCAGGCGGCTGACGCGCCGGGAGATCAAGACCGCTGCAAAATACCCTGCGAACCCGGCGATGAGCAGCGCCAGGGCGCCGGCGAGTAGGGCCAATCGCTCTATATTACTCAGCGCCGCCTGCACGTTTTCGACGTCGTTCTCCGTGAAGTACTTGACGAAGACTATGGCCCGAGGCTGAGGCTCAGCTTTGTCCTTGACGTCCACGTTTATGGGATAGGCGTAAGTGGCCTGCAGCTGTCCTTTGTGGACACCCGTCTCGACCTGTTCCATATCGTCGCTCGGCCTTCTGGGCTCCTCTACGGCACGCCTCACCGGCCTGGGGGACCAGTCGTCCAGTTCCCCACGCGTCTGCTGGCCATCCTCGTACCTGACTATGCCCCACTCCAACCCGTGGGAGCGGGCGAACGCGTTAATGCGCTGCTCGGTCACGGGTTCGCCACGTTCCCTCAAGCGCTGCACCTGGTCCTCGAACTGGTCCCCGACCTGCTTGAAGGCGGCCTCGCTCGACCGATTGAGTGTCTCAGAGAGGATGGGATGCACGATCTCGTAGGCGGTTATCGCCGCGAAGGCGGTCACGAGCACGAAGAGCGCCGTGAGCCAGATGCGCATGCTAAGGCGGGGCCTGAACTCGCCCCCCGTCTTCGAAGCGAGCAGCTTCCTGGCCTTCTTTCGCCAGAGGTCTAGATCCGGGCCCCTTCCCGTAGACCTATCGTTAGCGGAAAACATATCCGACACCCCGCGCGGTGTGGATGAATTCGGGGTTCCTGGGGTCGCGCTCTATCTTCTCGCGGAGGTGGCGGATGTGGACATCCACCGTGCGTTCGTCACGGAACTCGTCGCCCCACACCCTGCGCAGGAGCGCGCTGCGCGAGAACACCCTGCCAGGGCTCGAGGCCAGGGTCACCAGGAGCTCGAACTCGGTGTAGGTGAGGTCGACCTCTTCGCCGCCGGCCGACACCCTACGGCTTGGCAGGTTGATCGTGAGCCTATCGTAGGTCAGCTCGTCAGGGCGCTGGCCCGCCGGTACCGCCGCCCTGCGCATGATCGCCCTGACGCGCGCCACCAGCTCCCTGACGGCGAAAGGCTTGGTGACGTAGTCGTCAGCCCCGAGCTCGAGGCCGACCACCCTGTCTATCTCGTCGTCGCGGGCTGTCAGCATGATGACGGGCACGTCGCTCTGCGACCGGATCCTCCTTATGACCTCCGTGCCATCGAGCTTGGGGAGCATGATGTCGAGCACGATCAGGTGCGGCTCGAAGGCCTTGAACGCTTCCAAAGCGGCCTCGCCGTCACCAGCGACCTGAACCTGGAATCCCTCGCGCTCGAGGGCATGCGTGAGCATCTTCTGGAGAGACGGCTCGTCGTCAACCAGAAGAATCTTGCGCGTCACACCCTGTAGATCCTGTACCATCCCCGGCTAAACCCTCTTGTTGTACACAGGAACCGATGATCCGTCTTACTTATTCTAGCATGGTGGAGTACACTGCCTCCTCATTCGACGGGTCCTCACGCCAGCGGGGCCGGAGCCTCAGCGACCCGTTCCGCCGCCTCCAGGAGATCCCGCGCTTCTTTCAAGCGCACGGCCTCGACCACCGCCTGCCGGCGCCTGAGATAGGCCGCTACGATACGCGCCTCGTTCGTGCCTTCCTTCTCGGGGCGAGACCCGTTCTCCCGGGGCCTCGCCAGCACCTCGTCGGCGAAGCGTGCGAGGCCGGTCGCGTCGCCTGGGTCGAAGCCGTGGTGGGCGACCAGACGGCCTGCGCACAGAATGAAGACCTCGATCACACCTGGCTCCGTCGATGGGGCGACGACGGCCTGCACACCCTCAGCGCCTACTACAGTTCTGGAGAGGCGTATCCGCTCTATGCCGGAGATCAAGTCTCGCAGCCTGGCCGCAGCCTCGAACTCGAGCCCCGCGGCCATCCGCTCCCGCTCCCTGACGAGCGCCCTGAGGTGCTCCTCGCCACCCTCGCCGCGCAAGAGCGCGACAACCTCGTCCACGACCTCCCGGCGGTACTCCTGCTCACCCATGCCCAGGCAAGGCGCGCAACGTCCCATCTGGCCGTAGAAGCAGACCTCCCCGTCACCCGAGCACCTCTTGAGCGGGAAGATCCTGCCGAGCGCCTCTATGCAGGTGTCCAGGACGCCGGCGCTCCTATAAGGGCCGAGGTGGATCAAGCTGCTCTCGGGCGGGTTCGCGGAGACCCGCTCGGGGACGGGGTAGGGCTCGCCAAGGTCGAGCCTTATGAACCAGCTCGCCTTGTCGTCCCTGCCGACGGAGTTGTAGCGCGGCAACAGGCGCCGTATCTCCCTGGCCTCGAGGATGAGGGCGTGAAGCTCGCTCTCGGTCTCCTTGACGCGTACCTCGGCGACCTCTTCGACGAGACGCCCTACCTTGCGGCGTCCGTCCCCGCCGTTGAAGTAGGTCCTGACGCGGGCCTTCAGGTCCTTCGCCTTGCCGACATAGAGGGTGGTGCCGTGCTTGTCGACGAAGTAGTAGACGCCCGGCGTGTTAGGCAACCCGCTTGCGAGGTGCTGCTTCTGGGGTTTGATGCGTCCCCTTCCCCCGCGGATAATGAGCGCTTCCCCGACGCTCTTTATGCCTGCGGAGCCGAGGAGCTTCAGCAGTCTCCGGAAGATCTCCGTCGTCGCCGCTGCGTCTGAGAGGGCCCTGTGGTTCGGCGCCTGGCGCACACCGAAGTGGCCGACGAGCGCGCCCAGACGGTAGCGTTTGAGACCTGGCACCAGGCAACGGGCGAGTTTCAGGGTGTCGAGGACCTCGTTTGGGAGTGGGTCCCCACCTCTTGCGGCCGTGACGAAGGAGCAGTCGAAGTGGACGTTGTGCCCGACGAGGATGCACCCCTCGACAAACTCCTCGAAGCGCGGCATTACCTCGGAGATGGAAGGGGCATCCGAGACCATGCGGTCCGTTATGCCTGTCAGGCGCACGACGAAGGGGTCTATCGGGCGGCCCGGGTTGACGAGCGTCGAGAACTGGTCGATCACCTCCCCACGCACGAGCTTGAGGGCGCCGATCTCCGTGATGGCACCCCCCTTTCCGGCCGCGGAGCCTGTGGTCTCTACGTCGAAGACGACATAAGGGGCCTCCCCGAGCGCGAGCAAGCCTGCATGCGCTGTCCTCAAGTCCGCGTTTTCCCAGACAAACCTCGGGTCGCCTTCGATGAGCCTCTCGACGAGGGCCCTGGCACCGCCGTTCGGGCTCGTCAAAGAGAGAAATTCTGTGGAGATCTCTTCCGGGCTCACGGGCTCGTGGTCTTTCACGAAGCCGTAGAGACTAGGAGACACGGACCTCCGTCCACGCCGCCCCCACGGGGACAGGTCCCTCTTTCGCGGCCTCGGCTCTCGCGGCCCCTGCGATGGTCCTGGCCTGCACCTCCGTCACGCCGGGGATGGCGACGAGGCTCTCGTAGGTGTACTCGTCGTCGAGCAACCCGCTCGCGAGGACCCTGGCACGCGTCTTCATCCCGATGCCAGCCATCTTGGTCGTATGGAAGAGCTTGCCGCGCTGGATGCGTAGAGATCCGACACCGGTTAGCCTCTCCCCTTCCACGAGGATTTGTCTACACCTGTCGGCGAAGCGCCCGATCTGCTCGGGGTAGTAGACCCCCCGGCCCATCAGAGAAGGCGTCATCGGGAGCGGGTGCATGAGGTTCGCGTTGCGAACGGTGGTATGGCCTGGAGGCTCATCGGGTCCGAGTGGGTCGGGGTCGCCGAGCCTTCGCGCCCGCACGGCGTGGTCCCACACCTGCTCTTCGAGGTCTCGTCCGAGGTCCAGCTCCGTGATCACCGGCTTGCCCCGGAAACGGTCGTTGCGGTTGGCAGCATAAAGGAAGCGCCGGTCGCCCCTCTCGTTCTCGTAGAACTCGACGACGGCACGGGCCCGTTTCTCTCCCATGCCTGGCAGCCGCGCCAGCGTCTTGAAATCTCCCCTGGAGAGTATCTCCCCCAACTCCTCAGGGTCCAGAGCCTCGGCCGTCTTCGCGGCAGCCCGCTTGTCCACGCCGCGGACCCTTTCGAGGATGCCCTGCACGCCCTCAGGGCAGACGCCGCGTCTGAG
>JACCSM010000594.1 GCA_013698525.1 Rubrobacteraceae bacterium | reverse complement strand
GCGGGTAGCGTATCCTTCCAAGGGACCGGGAGCCGGCTCTACGGGCAATCGTCTGGTCATGCGGCGGCACCTCCTTATGGCGCCATTGGAACACAGCCCGTTCCCTACTTCAACAAACTACCATTAGGTGGAAGGTCAGGGCGAAGCCGAGGGATCGCCCGAGACTCCAACGGGCGGGGATGGGGTGCCGGTTTGCGGGCGTTCGTTTGGACGATCCTATCGCCTCCCCGCTGGCGCCTTTCTCCGCGTCTCGGCCCGTGGAAGGAAGCCCCATCTCGCGCGAGGTAGGCGCGCTTATAAGTGCGCGTGGGCCGACGTTCGCCGGTCTAGCGCAGATCGTGAGGGGTCAGGAAGTCGTTGATCGCGTCGCCCAGGAGGTAAAGGTCAAGCACGGCCAAGGCGATGGTAGCCCCGAGGAAGACGGACATCCACCATGCGACCCGGATAAAGCGCTGGGCGTTGTTGACCAAGTAGCCCAGGCTGATCACGTCCGGGCCCCCGAGCCCGAGGAAGCCCAGAGCCGTCTCCAGCAGAATCACGCTGGCCGAGGGAAGGACGTTGGGCAGCAGCTCCTCGAGGAGTATCCTGGCGTACGCGGAACGAGTATTTTGAAGTGCTAGGGAGAAGCGCCGAAAGAACAGAGGGGGGTTTCGGTATGAGCATCGAGTTGGAACCGATCGGCTTCGTGCGGGTGGAGGCCGAAAAGGTGCCGCGGAGCTGGCGCCGCTCCGAACTGGAAGGCACGCTGATTATCGACGACGAGTACGTCGAAGGGCTTGCGGACATCGAGTCGGGCCATAGGATCGTGGTGATCTTTAATTTTCATCAAAGTCCCGAATTTTCCGCGGAGTTGCTCCGACAGACGCCGCCGCACACCGGGAAGAAGACGGGGATCTTCAGCATCTGCTCGCCGGTCCGTCCAAATCCCATAGGGATGTCGGTACTGGAGGTCCTCGGGGTCGAAGGCGCGACCGTTCGCGTCAAGGGGCTGGACATGCTGGACGGCACCCCCGTACTCGATATCAAACCGTACATCGCGGACGAGCGCGATCGCACCGGTTAGCCTGCGCAGGTGCACGCTGCACACTGGAACCGAGCAGCCGCTGATGATAACATCCGGCACAGCTAGACATAGAGGGGGTTGGGATGAACATCCAGAGGCTCATCGGAGTTGACCTGAAGCAGTTGTCCCGGAACGCGGCGCTTTGTGGAGCTCCGGTAGGCGGCGGTTCGATCGACGCGCTGGGAACCCCCGCGCCCGCCGAGGCTCTGACCCTGACGCTGGCGCTGGGAGTTTTCGTGGGCGCCGGGGTGTGGATGTTCCGTCGCTGGGGAGGATCTCCTGGCGTCGCCGACGAGCCTTCCGGAACCTCTCCGGAGGTAGCGACCGAGGCCCAGGAAGAGCGCAAGCTGGTGCCCCACTAAACACCGCGAAAGGTGGGCGAAAGGAGGGCCGGAGGAGACGTCTCCTCCGGCCTTCGGCATCTCCTCTAGGTTACGCGGCTTGACGCGGCTGCTTGAGCCGTGCCCCGTTGCACGAATGCGTGTACGAGCCCCGCGACGATTACCAAGATCGCCGAGATCAGCGACAGGTACGCAGCGATACCTATCTCCGAGCCACCGCTGCCGAAGGGCGAACTGACGATCCGGTAGAAGATCCGGTAAGTGGAGACCAGCCCGAGCACCGCTACCGCTACGCCCAGGGCCGCCGGTCCTAGCGAAGCTCGACCCCGGGCCGTGGTCCATACGAGCCCGACGATCAGCACGCTGATCAGCAGTACGAGGCTGCTGGTGTGGGGCGTTGGCAACCAGCCGCTCCAGTACACCTCCCCGCCGTTGTCTCCTGGGGTCGTGAAGAAGGTGAAGAACGTGTAGCCGAACACGAATTGTCCCACAGCGCCGAGGGCTGCAAGTCCGAGCCACGGGCTCATGCCGCTCTGCGCCTGGGCGACCCAAGGTCTGGCCGGTGCCTGCTGGGCAGCCCGACTGTAAGCGTAGAAGAACCCTCCGACCGTCACCGCCAGGCAGCCGAGGAAGGCCAGCCAGATCCCGAGCAGCAGGTCCGCTGGCGCGGCTTCCGAGGGAGAGCAGTAGTACAGGCATCCGGCGCCGATAATATCTGAGTTCGCCGGGATGGCGCCTCCGAAAGGCGGCACGAGCATCCGGTAGAGGAGCTGCAGGGTTGCTAGCAACCCTATCACGCCCACGACCAGCCCCATACCCCGTCCCCGGAGAGGATTGCGGCCGATGGCCATTAAGGCGACGGCCCCTATTGCCACGATCGCGGAGAGGAGAACGAGGTCGGAGGCGTGCGGAATGCCGAACCAGGCGTCCTTCCGCTCGCCCTCGGCGAAGTAGAAGTCTGGGCCGAACAAGGCTACGATCTGTAATATGGCACCTGCCAGCGCTACCCAGAGCCACAAAGTGATCCCTCGCATAATTCGTCGGCTTTCCGGAAAGCACTAGAGATTGCGCTTTATCTGGATCGCCGATCCACCTCCTTCCTAAACGTACTTTTCCCACATTCCAGTCTAGTGGAAGGTTGTACGCTTTGCCAGTAAGGATTCTCCGTAGAGAGGATCGGTGTACCTAGAATACTGCGTACTGCCACGGGGATATGTACGGGGTCAAGCGCGGTGCCGTGAAGCGGATCTGGCGGCTCCATTGAGCCGTCTAAGGTGATGCGACAGGCGGAGCTTCCTGCTGCGATCAACGCCGAAGCGATACCGGAGGGGCGAGGCCAACCCCGGCGAGTGGCTTGGAGAATGTAACCCGGGTGGGACCGGCGGTAGGGGCCTTTCTCAGAGGTTAAAGGACGCGGCTCGCGTCCCGAGTCGCGTCGGTGTTCAGGAAGGAGGGCAAAATCCGGCGTAAAAAGAGCGGCACGATCAGACCCTGATTTATCCCGGCGAAGACGGACCACAACAACAGGAAGACCGCAAAGAGGCCGAGGGGACCCACACTGGACAGGGAGATCCCGATTATCCCAAAGTAGCGATCCAAAATTTCCAGCAGAGGGCGGGTGGCATTGACGAAGGTCTCCACGCCAGCCGCGCCCAGCACCAGGTAGGCGAAGAAGAGAAAGCCCACCGGGTACAGGAGGACCCTCACCCCTATACCCACCAGGACGCAGGCCGGTATGCCGCGGCCCACCCGGAGGAGCGTCCCCATGAATACTCCACAGATGGCGTGAGGGGCCGCAACGAAGAGTCCCGAAGTTCCGCCGAGGAGGAGGATCAGGAGCAGGGCCACGGCGGCCGCCAGGGCGCCGACTTTGAACCCGCGCCTGCGGGAGAGCAACGCCAGCGGCACCGACGCGAAGAAGGCCACCAGGAACCCAGCGGGCAGGTAGCGCCCGGCGATAAACAGCACCTCCGATAGCGCCGCCATCAGCGCCCCCTCCGTCAGCGCCCTCGTGGGCATGAACCTATACCACGTGTCGCTCACGAGGGAATTATCCCAAAAAGTGCGGCGAACGTGGCAGGCCTGGTAGCGGTTCGGCCGGGTCTCGCAAGCAGCTCCGGCCCCTCTCTTGTAACTATTCAATGAATTGCCGACAGTGTCGCATTCTGTGGAGTTAACGGTTCTTGTTCGTCGAGGTGCCTGCCTATCTAGCAACGCCACGAACAAGGCTTCGTTTCGGGCAGGGTCCTGTGTTCTCGGCCCCCCTCTTTACCTTCCAGTGGGTAGAAGGTTTATAATGCGATCGGCGTAACGATGGAAAGGGGTTCTTCATCGCCGAGGCGCTGTTGAAGATAAGCGAGGCGGCGCGTCTAGTGGACGTGCCTGCCAAGACGCTACGCTATTACGAGGGGATAGGTCTGCTATCGCCCGCGAAGCGCACGAAGTCCGGGTACCGACTGTACGGGTGGCGGGAATTGGAGCAGATCGAGTTCATCCGGCGGGCCAAGCTGATGGGACTCTCGCTGGAGGAGATCCGGGGCCTCGTCGAGACCGCCGAGGACGGCATCCCCAATGGGGTGTTCCAAAGATTAGATGATCTTCTGGAGCGCAGCCTGGAGGAGACCGAGCGCAAGATAGAAGAGCTGCGCGCCTTTCGGGAGAGCCTGATCGAGTACCGTGAGCGGGCGATAGAGGCCGAGGCGCGGGGCGCGTGTCGCTGCGGAGAGCGGGGAGAGAGCGAGTTCTGCGGCTGCGTTACGGCGGCCACCGAAGGGGTGGAACCGCCGGATCTCCGGGTCGTCCGGGAGAACGGCAGGTTCGTACAGAGAGGTGAGAGAGCCGAGAGATGCCGGTGCGGGTGTTGCGAGCCGGTATCTGGCGAAGTCGTGTAGTAGAGAGTCAGGAGCGAGACCATGAAGGTAGCGGTTGCGGGCAAGGGCGGTTCGGGCAAGACGACCATCTCGGCGACGCTGTCGCGGCTTCTGGCGCGGCGGGGACATCCGGTGATGGCCGTTGATGGAGACCCGAACCCTAATCTCGCGATTGCTCTGGGGATGAGCCAGAACAGCCGGGACAAAATGGTCCGGGTGCCGAAGGACGTC
>JACCSM010000584.1 GCA_013698525.1 Rubrobacteraceae bacterium | reverse complement strand
TGGTCCTCCGTGCCTCCCCCTGAGCCGCCTGCCGGAGCGGCGCGGCCTTCGTCTCCCCCTGCTCGACCGCGGCCTTCCCTGTCTTCTCTATCCATGTCTCCGTTCCTCCTTCGGGTGCCAGCGGGTTCCATTGGGCAAAGAACGTACCCCTTGGGAAGCGAAAGTAGTCCTTACCCTTGGTGGCTCTATGCCTGCTGCGCTATTCACCCGGTTGCGTGGAAGGGGGTTTCTCCGAAGTTGCGTCTAGCGATCAGGCGCCTTGTCGTCCGGTTTGGGTGGGCTCGCCGCCCGCACGTAGCGGTAGAGGAGGGCGCCGAGGGCCGCCCCTATGCACGGGGCCGATCCAGTAAACCCACCACCGGGTCCAGGTGCCTCTGAGGAACGCCGGACCGAAGGAACGGGCCGGGTTCATGGAGGCTCCGGCTATGGGCCCGGCAAAGGTGGCTGCGAGGGCGACGTAGCCGCCTATGGCTATCGCCGCCGCTTGCCCCACGGCGCGCACGTCGGTGGCCACCGAGGAGACGACGAACATCAGGAATAGTGTGAGCAGCACTTCCAGCAGACGCCCAGCGCATTATCTCGCCAGCGGGTCCGCGCGACCGGCAACCGTCGAACTCGAGCAGCTCTATCCGCAGCCCTTCAGGCACGGCGGAAGGGGTCGTGTTCCTGGGCACCGAGGGGGCCCCCGACGGCAGCTTCGCTAGCCTCGTGCTCGCGTTCCTCGGCCTCCAGCCGCTCCCGGCGCTCGCGTTCCTCGCGGAGCCGCTTCAGCTCCTCCTCGGGCCGCTCCAGCCAACCCCTCATCCTCAGCTCTATCTGATCGCGCACAGCCCGGAACCTCTCCAGCATGGAGTCGTAGGGAAGATCCTCGTCGCGGCGGGGGTCTTCGAAGGTCCACGAGAACGTCGTGCCCACGCCGGGAAAGGTCTTCGGGCACCGCTCCTCTGCCCGGGCACACACGATGATGAGGTAGTTGAAGCTCATCTTCCCCATGTATGTAGAGAGGCCCTTTGGGTGCTGGCCTGAGATGTCTATGCCGACCTCCCGCATGGCCTCGACGGCGCACGGGTGCACCTCGTCTGTGGCCTCAAGGCCCGCGCTCCTGACCTCGAAGCGCTCGCCCGCCAAGTGCCTCAAGAGGCCTTCCGCCATCTGGCTCCTCGCGGAGTTCTGCGTGCACAGGAACAGCACCTTCTGTTTGCGCATCGCTAACCTCCTCCATCCAGGTTTCCTAGCTCCGCTTGCACTCGATCCCTGATCCGGTCCCTTACCGAGCGGAAGACCGCCAAGCGCTCCTCCTCCGAGCCCTCGGCTCGTGAGGGGTCCTCGAAAGACCAGTGCAGCCTATTCCCGGCTCCCGGGAAGAACGGGCAGGCCTCGTTCGCATCGTCGCAGACCGTGATCACGTAGTCGAAGGGCTCGCGCAGATAGTGCTCCAGCGTCTTGGACTTCTGCCCGGATATGTCCACCCCGATCTCGCCCATCGCTCGGATGGCCAGCGGCCTTACGTGCGTGGCCTCCGTGCCGGCGCTGTGCGCCTCGAAGCGGTCCCCGGCCAGATGGCGTAGCAGCCCTTCGGCCATCTGGCTCCTCGCGGAGTTGTGGGTGCACAGGAACAGGACCCTGCTCCTGTGTGCGGCCTCAGCAGCAGCCATCACCCACGCTCCGCTTCTCGGGATCGGTGAGCAGGCGATCGGCGGCCTCGCCGAGCAGCTCTCCTGCAGCCTCCCGGTCGAGGGAGTAGAAGCTCCACTTCCCGCGCCGCTCCTCGCGCACCAGCCCGGCGTCCTTGAGCTTCCTCATGTGGTAGGAGACCTTCGACTGGCCCATGAGGAAGTGCTCCTCGAACTCGCAGACGCAGATGCCCTCGTCCCCCTCGTCCGCCGGGACACCAGAGCCTGAGAAGTCGCAGCAGCCGCGGCCGTCGGCCATCATGCCGAGCATCCTCACCCGTATGGGGTCGGAGAGGGCGCGGCCCAGGGCGACGAGCCGGTCCACCCGCTCGTCGGGGCCATCTTGACGGACGCCGTACTCTTCTACGACCCCGAGCTCTTCACTGCTCACAGCGTTCCCCGCTCGGCCGGTTTTCGGCCCCTGATGAAGGCGCTCGCCAGCGGTACCTCCGTCGCCGCTGCGGTATCGCCGCAGCAACCCGAGCCGCCGCAGCATCCGCTTGCGGAACCGAACGCGGCCATGAACTCCTGTTCGTAGGTGTGGGTGACTTCGACTGACACGTCCTCGAAGCCCGCTTCTCGCAGCAGCTTCTCGTACTCGTCCTTCTCCGGCGCACCGGAAACGCAACCGGACCACGCCTCCATGCTCCTCACCAACTCAGCCGGAAGCTTGCCCTTGTCACCGAGGAACACCATGTCGGAGACCGCGAACCGGCCCCCCGGCTTCAGGACACGTAACGCCTCGGAGATCACCTTGGGCTTGTCGGCGGAGAGGTTGATGACGCAGTTGGAGATCACCACGTCCACGTGGTCATCCGGCAGTGGGATGTCCTCGATGTGGCCCTTGAGGAACTCCGTGTTCTCGGCCCCGGCCTCGGCCCGGTTCTTCTCGGCCAGCTCCAGCATCTCGTCTGTCATGTCTAGGCCGTACGCCTTGCCGCCCGGGGACACCCTCTTGGCCGAGAGCAGCACGTCTATGCCACCCCCGCTGCCGAGGTCCAAGACCACCTCCCCAGGGGAGAGCGTGGCAAGGGCCGTAGGATTGCCGCACCCCAAGGACGCCGCACCCGCCGCCTCGGGCAGCCCCTCAAGCTCCTCGGCCGAGTAGCCGCCCTCGGTCCAGTCCACCCCGAGTGCCTCTGAGTCGAGACCGCGCTCGCCCGCCGACCCGCAGCACGAGGACGACTCCGCCCCCCCAAGAACGGACCTGGCGGCCCCCGCGTACCTTTCCTTGACTCGCTCCCGCAGTTCCTCGCTCCTGGCACCCACGTTCGTCCTCCTTGTTTAGATCAACAATATTTGATACACAATACATCAGTAAAAGTTGTTCCGCAACCATGAGGAGGACAAAGGTGTTTCCACGAGGCTCGGGGCGGTGGCACGGGGAGGGCGAGAGCGCGCGAGGCTTCGGCCGCGCGAGG
>JACCSM010000554.1 GCA_013698525.1 Rubrobacteraceae bacterium | reverse complement strand
TGGAAGAGGTGGGAGTAACGATGGCGCTTTTCGAGCTCCTTCAGCTGTTGGGGATCTTCTTTGATTACCTGGGAGTAGAGTATCTTTGGCATGCTTCCATTATGCCATCAACAAAGCGGAACGGTATAAGCCGTTTTTACGCGTCGTCCGTCGGGTCTAATGTCTAGCAACCTCACGCCCTTCTGCGGTGCGTAGTGGCGGTCCGTAATGCCGGAGGCGAACAGGACGCGCCGGAAGCGGTTGCCCGTATGTCCTGAAGCGAGCGACGGATCTTACCCGCAGAACAGGAGATTCAGGACAGGAGGCAAGAGAGCCGCGGCCACCCCGGCAACCGCGAGAGTTCTAGTTGTCTTCGGTGCGCCTGCGACGTCTGGCGCGCTCCTCCGCGCGGCGCCTCCGCCGCTCCTCTGCATCCGTTTCCGTCGGCTGGGATGCCTCGGTCTCTGCGCGTGTCTCCGGCTCCTCAGAGGTTTCCGACGCTTCGCCCGTACTCTGCTCCTCTGTCCTCGTGTCGCCGGAACGCAGTTCTGGGGTCTCGTCTCCCTCGGTTGGGCTACGCTCCACGCTGGCCTCTTCCTCGGGAGGAGTCTCGGTCTCAGGACGGCTGCTCGTCTCTACCTGCGTGGTGTCGCGATCGCTGGTGCCGGGATCTGGCTCACTTTCCGGCATCGTCGGCTGCGCTGGGACGGTAGCCGTCTCGCTCGCGGAGACGTCGTCGCGTTCCCTCGTTGCGCTCCCCGACCCGATGCGGCGTCTCTCTTCCTTCTCGGGGAAGGTGATATCCGTTATCGTGGCGTTCAGCTCCTTGATCCGCAGCCCCGTCAGGTTCTGGATGCGGTCCGTGATCCTGCGCCGCACCTCCTCGACGGTCTGTAGGATGTTCTTGTCGTATTCGATCCCCATCTTGAGGTCTATGGCTGCCTCCGTCCTTCCGACCTCGACGGAGATGCCGCTGGTCTTGCTCTCCGAACCTGTCAGGCTGCCAAGCACCCCGCTGGCGGTCCTCGAGGCGCCCCCGCCCATGTGAACGCCATCCACCTCCTGCGCCGCCATGCCGACTATAGCGGTGACTACAGTGTCGCTGATTTTCGTGGCCCCGCGATCGCTCAGGAGCGGGCTTTCACTGCTCTGCTGCCCTGACTCGCTCATCTCTCACTCTCCTCCGTAGACCGAGTTCTCTAAAGTGTTCCCCGAACAGCCCCGACGCAACCAGAATACCAGCATCCGCACCGCGAAGACTCCTGGCGGATGGCAAGGGGGTTGATTGCAACGCTCCCCGGGCGATCCTATACTTGCTCTCTATAAGATGGTCCGAGGCTTTCGAACCGGCCCATCGGTTTTCGTATGAAGAGTAGATCGGAGAGAGGCGCGTGAGAGAGCGAATTATCCTGATCGGGCTCCTCTCTGCAGTTCTGCTGCTCGTCGGCTGCGGCGGACCCTCGGCGGAGTCGGGTTCTTCAGATTCGTGTGACATGGACAACCCGCCGCTCTTCGAGAAGGATGGGCTGACGGTCGCCACAGACAAGCCTGCCTACCCGCCGTGGTTCAAAGGAGACCCCAAGAACTACTCGGGATACGAGGGCGATGTGGCGAGTGAGATCGCAGGGCGGATGGACCTCCCGATAAAGTGGACCGTCGAGCCTTTCAACAAGTCCTACGCCCCTGGCGCCAAAGACTTCGACTTCGACATCAACCAGATCACTATAACCCCAGAACGCGAGCAGGCCGTCGATTTCTCGAACGGCTACTTCGACAACGCCCAGGGCGTGCTCGTGATGAAGGATTCCCCCGCCGCCAGCGCGAAGAGCGTCTCCGACCTGAAGGACCTGACCATAGGGGCCCAGGTCGGTACGACCGGCCTCGATTTCGTCAACGAGACGATAAAGCCGACCGCGGATCCCAAGGTCTACGACAGTACCAACGACGCGAAGTCCGCGCTGGAGAGCGGCCAGATCGACGCCATCGTCACCGACCTGGTGACCACGGTCTACTTGCGCGACTTCGAGATAGATGGCTCGGCAGTGGTCGGACAGTACCCGCGCAACGAGCAGTTCGGGATGCTCTTCGAGCAGGGCAACCCGCTCGTCGACTGCGTAAACCAGGCGCTCGGCGAGATGAAGAGTGACGGTACCCTCGAGGAGCTAGAACAGAAGCACCTGCAGCAGTTCCTGGACGTCCCCACCCTCGAGAAGTAGCGTGGCGGAGGGAGGTCCCGCCGCCCCGGGACCGTCCGCGGGCCGGGGCTCGCGGGCCCTCGGAAACCGGGGGGTGCTCGTGTCGAGCGCGAGCACCGTGCTTTTCTTCGCGATGATCGCGGTAGTCGTAGTGCTCGCGCCGGGAAGCGGGGTCGTGGCCGAGCGGTTTTTCGACCCCTCGCACCTCTGGCAGTCTCTAGTCGGCTCCGAGGGTCTGCCTTCGGTCCTAGGGGCGTTCTGGCTCAACGTGCAGATCTTCATGTTCTCTGAAGTCTTTATCCTGATACTGGCCCTCGTCATAGCCGTGGTCAGGGGGATACCAGGACCTGTTTTCTTCCCTTTCAGGCTGGTCGCGGTGGCTTACACGGACCTCTTCAGGGGGGTACCTTTGATCCTGGTCCTGTACATGATCGGGTTCGGCGTACCCGGTCTAGACCTCGGGTTCATCTCCTACCTCCCCGACGTGGCCTACGGTGTGATCTCGCTCGTCCTCGTCTACTCGGCCTACGTCGCCGAGGTCTACCGGGCCGGCATCGAGTCCGTGCACGAGAGCCAGAACGTGGCGGCCCGCTCTCTTGGACTCACGCGCTGGCAATCATTGAGGTTCGTAGTGCTGCCGCAGGCGATAAGGCGCGTGATACCGCCGCTTCTCAACGACTTTATAGGGTTGCAGAAAGATACGGCGCTCGTCTCGGTCCTCGGCTCTATCGAGGCGGCGCGGGCGGCCCAGATCTACGGCGCCTCGGAGTTCAACTACGCGAGCTACGTGGTCGCTGCCCTTCTTTTCGTCCTCATCACCATCCCCCTCGCGCGCTTTACGGACCGTCTGATCGCCCGCGACAAACGCCGCCGAGAGGCAGGAGCACTGGCATGAACGAACATCCCGCCCTCCTCCTCGAAGGCGTCTACAAATCCTTCGGGGAGAATGAGGTTCTGAAGGGGATTGACCTGATGGTCGAGCCGCACGAGGTGGTATGCCTGATCGGGGCCTCAGGCTCTGGCAAGTCCACGCTGCTCAAGTGTGTCAACCTCGTCGAGCCGATAGACTCAGGCCGGGTCGTTGTGGAGGGGGAGGAGATCACAGCCCAAAGCGTCGACGCGAACCGCATCCGGCGCCGAATAGGCATCGTCTACCAGTCTTTCAACCTCTTTCCACACATGACTGTCTTACGCAACGTCACCCTCGCCCCCCGCGAGGCCCTGGGGACAAACCGCGCCGAGGCTGAGAAGAATGCCGGCGATCTCCTCGAACGTTTCGGGCTCCTGGACAAGCGGGACGAGTACCCCGACAGGCTATCGGGCGGTCAGCAGCAGCGAGTCGCCATAGTGAGGGCGCTCGCGATGCGCCCTCACCTCATGCTACTCGACGAGGTCACAAGCGCCCTCGACCCCGAACTGGTCGCCGAGATCCTCGCCGTCATTAGGGAGCTGGCACGTGAAGGGATGACAATGCTCATCGCGACCCACGAGATGGGCTTCGCCCGCGACATCGCAGACCGCATATGCTTCCTCGAAGCAGGCCGAATCCTCGAACAGGGTCCGCCCGAGAGTATCTTCACCGCCCCTGAACACCCCCGCACCCGCCAGTTCCTCGGACGCATCATCGAGGCCGGCCGGTTGTAGAGTAGTTTGCAAAGAGGTTTTGAACCTCTTTGCAAGCATTTCAGCACGTCAGCACTTCAGCTTGTCAGCTCTTTGTTTTCGCTCTTAGCGGAATGCGCAATCTCGTTAGGTCAATACCTCTGCGGATCGCTTTAGGCCCCACCGTATGTGGTGACGCGTCTGTGCAGGATGCACGAAATGGTCCGAAAGTTGTAGTACGGATTGTAGCGCGGAGTTCGTGAGAGATGATACCATGACCCTGGTTGTTGCACCTCGACTAGGAGGAAAGGGTCCAGTGGACTAGCTAGCCAACAACCATCTGCGGGTCCTACAGGCCCGCGGACCGGGTCGGTAGTCGTTCGCTATAAGATCGGCTCTCCGGCCCGGATATTTTTTCGGAGGCAACAGGCATCAGGCAACAGGCAAGGACAACAACAGACGTACCTTCCTTCCACCGACTCGCGAGTATGAACGCCGATCTCAGTGCCGCGTAGAAACCCTCGGATCGGCGTACCCTAGCTGAAGCCTGATACCTGTTGCCTGAAACCTATTTAAAGCGGTATTGGCGGTACATGCTGGCGCTCTCGTCTACGTCGGCTTCGGTGACGTGGGTACGACCCCTAGAAGTCACCCTGTCCTCGATGCGTTTGCGGATAAAGCGGCGCATCAGGAACGGGCTGCGCTTTATCCTGCGGTCAGCCTCGGGGTCCCAGGTGATCTCTCTAGTCTCAGCCATGTATGCTCTCCTCCGAGTTTACACAGGGGATTATATTCTCGCGCTCCCTGCCGTGTCAGCCGCGGTCGGGCCGTGCGGCCTTGTAGACAGCAGCCATGTCCTCTTCACCGTGGCCAGCCTGTATCGCCTCGTCGAAGCGGGCTGTTACGGCTTCGGCGATCCGCAGGTGCAGGTCGTGGTCTCTTGCAGAGTCGAGAACGAGGGCCGCGTCTTTGCGGGCGAGGTTGGCCGAGAAGCTGGTGGGGAAGTCATCCTCGACCATCATGCTGCCTTTCATCTGGGCGTAGGGCAGTCCGAGCGGTCCGCCCTCGATGGTCTCGAGGAACTTCGCGGGGTCCACACCGGTCGCCTCTGCGAAAGCTACGGTCTCGGCCAGCACACCGAGTAGGCCTACGATCCAGTTGTTGACCACGAGCTTGAGGCGGCTCCCCTCACCAGCCTCGCCGAGCCACACGGTCTTGCCTGCGAAGGCACCGAAGACCTGCTCGCTCCGCTCCCTGACCTCCTTGGGCCCTGAAGCGAGCACGATGAGCTGGCCTTGCTCCGCAGGCTGCCTGGTCCCGAGGACCGGCGCGTCCACGTAGGCGACATCATGGTCCGAAGCCAGCCTGAGGAGACGCTCGTTGCCGCCTTCCCCCACCGTGCTCATCTGCAGCCACACGCTGTCTTCGGCCAGCGCAGAGAGTACATCTCCCCCGACGGCTTCCTCTACTGCGTCAGCGTCAGAGAGCATGGTCAGGATGAAGTCTGCGCCCTTGGCTGCGTCCGCTGGATTGTCGGCGACCTCCGCGCCTTCCTGGGCCAGCGGCTCAGCCTTCTCGCGCGAGCGGTTCCAGGCGCGAACCTCCATGCCGGCAGAAAGGAGGTTGCGCGCCATCGCGGCACCCATGATCCCGGTTCCCAGAACCGCTACCGTCTTATCGTCAGCCATCTGTCCTCCTGTCTATGAATCGGCCGTACTTACCATACTTCACTACAGAGCAAACTCGGGGTGATGCCTCTGACAACCGGCCTGCGGGGAGGGCGCTACAATTCTCGTGCCATGAGATCGAATACCGAGAACACCCTGCCTGCCCTCGAAGCGATGAAGATAGGCCGCCTCTACAGGAGCAGCGGGCGCGGCATCTCTGAGGTAGACCTGCGCGTGGAGCGTGGTGAGGTCTTCGGTCTCATGGGGCCGAACGGCTCGGGCAAGAGCACGCTCCTGCGCGTCCTCTCGACAGCCATCGCTCCAGACTCCGGCGGGTTCCGGGTGTGCGGGGTGGACGGCCTGACAGAGAAGCGGAAGGTCCGCGCCAGCATGGGTCTGATGGTCGACCGTCCGACGCACTACGACGACCTCACGGGACGGGCAAACGCGTATTTCTTCGCCCGCGCCTACGGGATGGAGGAGGCCAAAGCCGAGGGGGCGCTCGCTGAGCTCTTCGACTACTTCGACCTGGCTGAGTACGCGGACGACAAGGTCAAGACCTACTCGTACGGCATGGGCAAGAAGCTCGCGCTCATAGAGGCGATGGCGCACGGGCCGGAGGTTCTGTTGTTGGACGAGCCCTCGCTCGGACTCGACTACACCTCGCAGCTCGCGTACCAGCGCAGGATCAGGGACCTCGCAGGCTCGGGCGTCGCGGTCCTGCTCGCGAGCAACCAGGTCGACGAGGTCGAGTCCCTATGCGACAAGGCAGCCTTTTTGCACCGCGGGAAGGTCGTCGCCGAGGGAACGCCAGAGGATCTCATCTCCCGCGTCGAAGGTGTCAGGCGCATCGTGGCTACGTTGCGCAATCCCGTGGAGTACGGCTCCCTGACCGAGGTCGGCGGTGTACAGCGCGTCGTTCCTGAGGGAAGGGATCTCATCATCCACTGCGAGGAACGCCCTGGCATAGTCGCCGACGTCGTGGCTGGCATCGTCCGCTCGGGCGGGGACATAGTGAACCTGTCCGTGCAGAGGCCCAATTTGGAGGACGTGTTCGTAAAGCTTACCGGGGAGGCGCTCAGGGATGAGGTTTGATCTCCCCGACACCTATTGGAAGAAGGACGTCGCGCTGTTCTTCTCCCGGAGGTTCGCGCTAGTACTAAAAATGCTCTACCCTATTGCCATAATCGTCCCCGTTGCAGCGAGCGGAATTCCGGGGCAGTACGCCGCGGCGGTCATAGGTATCGTGGCGATAATGGCCGGTACGTTCGGTGCCGGCGAGACCCTTACCAGCGACCTGAACGACGGCATCCTGGCGCGCGTGGCCCTAACCCCACTGTCGCCGCGAAAACTGGTCTTCCAGATACTGGCCGTGAACGCGGTGCTGGATTTCATCCAGCTCTCGCCCGCGCTTCTAATCGTCTACGTTCTCAACCCTGCGCCGCTCGCGTGGGTGCTGGCGGCTACCTTCTCCGTATTTGCGACGCTCGTCGCGGCGAACAGCATAGGGGTGTTTATAGCAAACTTCACGTCATCGCCTGCGGACGTGTTGTTGTACGCAACGGCGATGTTGTTCCCCTTGATCTACATCTCCGGGTTCTTCCGCAACCAGGACCCGGCCGGCGTTACGGCAGTCTTGCGGGACTTCGTCCCCTTCGCCTACATGAACGATGCCCTGAAGACGGTATTTGGTCTGGCCACGGAGGCTACTCCGCTCGCGATTATCCTCTACCCTACGATCATCTGCGCCGTCCTGGTGTTCGCGGTCTGTCTGACGGCGTCGCACCTGCTCTCGCCCCGTTTCTGAAGCCCGGCTACGGCCAATTCAATACGCTTCGGTGTTGTGCTAGCATGATCTCGTTCTTGCGAACCTTTGGGAAGGGGTGACGATTTCATGAACCTTCTTGGCCGGTACGGGATCTGGGTCGGCGTGGCTATCGTCGGGGCTGCGTGTTGGGGAGTTCTGGCTCTCTCCCAGGGCGAGACGATCAACGCGGGATGGTTGCTATTCGCGGCCCTGGCCTCTTACGCCATCGCCTACCGGTTCTACGCGCGCTTCATCCGGGACAGAGTACTGGGAACCGACGACTCCAGGGCGACGCCAGCGGAGCGGCTCAACAACGGTCGGGACTTCGAGCCGATGGACAGGAGGGTGCTCTTCGGGCACCACTTCGCCGCGATAGCCGGGGCTGGGCCGCTCGTCGGGCCTGTGTTGGCGGCCCAGATGGGCTTCCTGCCTGGGACTATCTGGATCATCGTCGGCGTCATCCTTGCCGGCGCCGTGCAGGACATGACGACGCTCTTCTTCTCGATGCGCAGAGACGGCAAGAGCCTCGGGCAGATGGCGCGAGAAGAGATCGGGCCCGTAGGAGGAGCGGCGGCCCTGATCGCGGTGCTTTCGATCATGGTGA
>JACCSM010000569.1 GCA_013698525.1 Rubrobacteraceae bacterium | reverse complement strand
TCATGGCCCCGTACACCGTCGCCCACATGAAGCTCGGCATCCTGCTTCGGGAACTCGGCTACGACTTCAGCGGCGACGAGCGGCTGCGCGTCTACCTCACCAACACCCTCGAAGAGGGCTTCCACCCCGACGAGACCATCGGCTTCGCCGAGTACATAGCCGACGAGGCCGACGCCGCCGCGAGCGTCAAGAAGGACGAGCCCATTGAGGTCATCATCGGTAACCCGCCGTACTCCGGGCACTCCGCCAACACGGGCGACTGGATCACGAGCCTAATAGACGCTTACAAAAAGGTGGACGGAAAGCCGCTCGGCGAACGCAAACACTGGCTGAACGACGATTACGTGAAGTTCATCCGCTTCGGCCAGTGGCGCATCGAGCGAACCGGACGTGGTGTACTCGCCTTCGTTACCAACCACGGCTATCTGGACAACCCGACCTTTCGCGGGATGCGTCAGAGCCTCATGCAAACCTTCACTGATATTTATCTCATAGATTTGCACGGAAACTCTCTCAAGAAAGAGCGGACACCCGAGGGTGGCGAAGATAGAAATGTCTTCGACATCAGGCAGGGCGTTGCTATCGGTGTCTTTGTCAAGGAACCAGGCAAAACTGGGCCAGCAAGAGTGCATCATGCAGATCTCTGGGGCTTGCGTGAGGGGAAGTACAGGTGGCTTGAGGAGCAGAGTATTGCGGGGATGGAGTGGACTGAGCTTGCGCTTGATCCACCCAACTACCTTTTCTCACCC
This sequence comes from Rubrobacteraceae bacterium, assembly GCA_013698525.1. Classification (GTDB taxonomy): domain Bacteria; phylum Actinomycetota; class Rubrobacteria; order Rubrobacterales; family Rubrobacteraceae; genus Rubrobacter_D. Next base: position 1,455 of record JACCSM010000569.1, on the reverse strand, counting down.
CAGGACACGGAGCTATTGGAGGAATACGAGAAGGGTTGGAAAACAACCGAAATACTACCGGTAAACACTACTGGTATCGTTACTGCGCGAGACAAGTTCGTAATGGATTTCGATGAAGCGTCTCTACTCAACCGCATCGAAGACTTGCGCTCGGAGAGGTTGTCAGACGAGCAAATTCGAGGAAGATATTTCACAGGGAAAGGCGCCGCTCAGTATCCTGCCGGCGACTCACGCGGCTGGAAGTTGCCAGCGGCGCGTAAGCAAGTGATAGCCGATCCTGAATGGAAAGAGCGTGTTGAGAAATGTTTGTACCGTCCATTCGATGCTCGGCTCCTATACTACGTTCCCTGGATGGTAGATTGGCCTCGTCCCGAAGTTATGCGCCATGTTCTAGCAGGTAAGAATCTCAGTCTGATTACGGCGAGGCAGAATAAAGGCGATTATGGCGTATACGCGACGACTAATATCGGCACCCACAAAACGGTAGCCGCCTACGACATAAACTACTATTTTCCTCTGTACCTCTACCCACGGGACGACAACCTCCTGGATGCGGCGGAGGAGGGACGCAGGCCGAACCTCTCGCCGGACTTCGTGGGCGAGCTGTCGGAGAAGCTGGGCCTCTCGTTCGTGCCGGACGGGACTGGCGACCTCGCGGAGATGTTCGGGCCAGAGGACGTGTTCCACTACGCCTACGCGGTGTTCCACTCGCCGGCGTACCGGGAGCTGTACGCGGAGTTCCTGAAGCGGGACTTCCCCCGGCTGCCGCTCACCTCGGAACGGGGACTGTTCGCGGCGCTGGCGGGGAAGGGCGCGGAGCTGGTCGGGCTTCACCTGATGACCTCCCCGACCCTGAACAACCTCATCACCCGCTTCCCCGAGGGTGGCGACAACGTGGTCGAGAAGGTCCGCTACGACGCGGCCAATAAGCGAGTCCACATCAACAACACGCAGTACTTCGAGGGTGTGCCGGAGGAGACGTGGGGCTTCCGGGTCGGCGGCTATCAGGTGCTGGACAAGTGGCTCAAGGACCGCCGGGGCCGCGCCCTCACCTCCGCCGACGTGCGGCATTATCAGCGCATCGTCGTAGCCCTCACGGAAACACGCCGCCTCATGCGGGAGATAGACGAGACCATACCGGGCTGGCCGATGGGCTAGGCTCGTTCGAGCTTCGGGTGCGAAGCTCTCATGGAGCTCAGGCTGGACTTGCCGCGAGAAGTACATGGATGGCTGCGGGGAGGGCAGCCTGGAGCGGATCGGCGAGGAGGACGATCCGGAGGGCGAAGAACCGCTGCGGGGTGAGTGGGAGGAGGGGGAGAGGGACCTGATGCTGGAGATCCTCAAGGCCGAATGCGAGATTCGGGTAGGTCGTCCTTGGAAATAGGTTATCGCAACCACCGGGCTGTATACTTGGCCCCGGTGGTGGGGCCAGCAACGAGAAGGAAAACGTGAAGC
>JACCSM010000539.1 GCA_013698525.1 Rubrobacteraceae bacterium | reverse complement strand
AAGTAGATGCCGAGAACCTGGGCCGCCTGGCGCGACTGGACCCGAAGCTGCTCTACCCGTTAAAGCACAGGGGGGAAGACTCCCAGGCCCATCTGGCCATCATTCGCTCCCGGCAGGCGTTGGTCGGGAGCCGCACGCAACTTGTGAACCACGTCCCTAAGGAGCGCTCAAGTCCTTCGGGGCCCGCCTGCCCAAGTGCCCGGCCAAGAGCTTCCACAACAGAGCGCCCGAGCACATCCCCGAGGCGCTTCGGCCGGCCCTGGGGCCCATACTCGAGCAGATCGGCTCGCTGACGGAGCGCATCCGTGACTACGACCGACAGCTAGAAACGGTCTCCGAAGAACATCACCCAGAAACGAGGCTCCTGCGCTAGGTCGAGGGGATCGGGCCGCTCACGGCGCTTACCTTCGTGCTCACCTTGGAGGATCCCTACTGCTTCGAGAAGAGCCGCTCGGTCGGGGCATACTTGGGGCTGGTGCCCGCCACCGACCGCTCGGGGGACACGGAGCCCCAAAAACGCATCTCCAAGGAAGGCGACGAGATGCTGAGGAAGCTCCTGGTAGGCAGCGCCCACTACGTCCTGGGTCCCTTCGGAAAGGACTCGGACCTGAGGCGCCACGGGGAGAAGATAGCCGCCCGGGGAGGCAAGAACGCCAAGAAGCGGGCGGTGGTGGCCGTAGCGAGAAAGCTCGCGGTGCTACTAACGTGCCTTCTTATAGAAGTTCGCATATATCCCATTCTGGGAAGTCCGATGTTAAGGGTGCTCCATTTCGTCGGGCATGATGGCTCCTTTCAGAAACCGCCCGGCAGCTAGCTGCCCATCGGTGACTTGGGCTCTTCGGAGGTCGGCTTCTCGGAGCGGACCAGCAAGTAGACGGTTTCGCAGTTCTCCTCGACGCGGTCGATCTTGTCGACGTAGGCCGTGTCGGCCTCGCCAAGCCCGCACTTCACAACATCACTTGCCTTGTCCCCGGCGCTGTTGATAGTGTCATTGCCTTCGTTGCCGAAGAGCATGTCAGTACCGATATTGCCGTATATGCGGTCGTTACCTTCTCTGCCAACCACCGTGTCGTTGCCAGCGCCGGCGTAGAGCACGTCAGCGGCTGCTAAACCGGAGAGGTAGTCTGCGCCCCCACTGGCGTGGATTACGTCAGCTTTATCTGTGCCTACGAGGTCGTCGGTTCCCGAGGTGCCATCTATGGTATCGGCAAGCGCCACCCCGCCTAGCAGCAGCACTCCTAGCCCCATGGTCGCCAAAATCAGCAGTGCCCTTCGTCTCATGAGGAGATCCCCCCTACTACATCTAGGGGCGGGGAGCTAAAAAAGACCATTGCTTGCCCGCCCCGCTTAGCTAACGAGGGCAGTATATACCCTTTCAGGAGGAACGACACCTCCTCCTGCTTCTCCTCCTCCTCCGAAGGGTCTCTCTGTGGCATCTCGGTCTCTCTATTCACCCGAGTGCGTGGAAGGAAGATTCTGCGAACTTCGCCTTGACGGATTTCCAAGAAGTTCGCCAACCAATGGCCTTTTGGTAGTTGGCGCCTTCGCTGCCCGCTAAGATGGGGCGAAGTGCATTCGCGAGGAGGATGGAGGGGCACGTCATGGGGTTGACCAAGTCGGAGCTGGTGGGCACCTACCGCCTACTCTATGGTGGGATAGAGAGGTCCGACGGGACCATCGAGTATCCCTACGGCGAGGACGCCATAGGCTACCTCGTCTACCTCGATAACGATCACGTCTCCTGGCACATCATGGCCGCCGATCGCCCGCCATTCTTTAACCCCGACCTGCTGGGAGGAAGCCCCGAAGAGAACGACGGGGCCTTCAGGACCTCCAATGGCTACTTCGGGAAGTACACAATCGAGGGAGATGTCGTCCGATACGACATCGAGGTGGCGCAGGTGCCCAACATGGTTGGCCCGGGCCACAGCCACGCGCGTCTCGAGGGCGACGAACTAAGCCTAACCTCCAAGCGCATGCAGATTGGTGGGCAAGAAGGCCACACCAAGTTCGTGTGGAAGCGCGTGGACTCCTAAAGTCGGCTGCCATTCGGCTATTCACCCGAGTGCGTGGAAAAAGGGCATTTCCCCGAAGTTCGCTTGCAGGATCTTGCATAGAACGGCTTCCGAGAATCGCGAGAATGCCTTCTGAAGCCACTCACGAGGCGTGGGAGGGGACTACATGTGGTGGTGCATAAAGATCCGAGGACGTGAATAAGCCCCGGTTCCATCAGGTATCCGGAGTTCTCAGATAGTCCCACCCCCGCACTTCGGTGAATAGAGAGGAAGGTTGGCCCCGACACCAGCCTCGGGGCCAAGCCGTTACTTCCTACAATTCTTCTGGGAAGCCCTCAGGGTAAGGGAAGAGGTGCCCGTTGCACAAGGTACCGAGACTCAGCACGCTGCTCGCGCGAGTGATTCCGAGCGCGGTCACTCCAGCGCGAACGATCCTGTGACGATCTCGCCTGCCGGCTCGTACGTACCGATCACGACTCCAGTGGTGGAGACCTTGCTGTCGACGAGCTTCAGCCCGGAGGGGATGGTGCCTTCCGAGAACAGGCGTTTGCCCGACCCGATGACGAGGGGGAAGACCCACAGGCGGTACCGGTCGATAAGGTTGTGGCGCAACAGTGTCTGGATCAGGTCCCCGCTGCCATGCACCTGCAGCTGGGGCCCATCCTCCTTTTTGAGCGCCGCGATGCCCTCGGCCGCGTCACCCTCGATCAGCACCGAGTTGCTCCACTCCAGCGTGGGATGACTCCGCGATGCGACGTACTTGGTGGCATCGTTCAATGGCTTGGCCCCGGCCTCCTCCGGGGCGTGCGGCCAGTACGCGGCGAAAATGTCGTAGGTCCTGCGTCCGAGAATGAGGTCGAGCGGCGTGCTCATCGCCTCGCCCATGACCTGACCCATCTGATCGTCCCAATAGTTCACTGACCAGCCGCCGTGCGCGAACCCGCCGCTGTCGTCCTCTCCAGGTCCGCCCGGGGCCTGCATGACCCCATCGAGGGTCAAAAAGGTGCTCACGATCAGCTCTCTCATCTCTGGTGCTCCTTCCTCTCGTTTCCGTCCTACACACCCACGACGAACGGGCCACCCCCAAATCGACAACGTACCCGAAAACTTTTGAGCTTTCGTCCATTCTAGATCGAAGACGCCCTGTACCGTACAGAAAGGAAGGCCGGGCGTCGTCACTCGAGGAGCAAGGGTGCCCGTGGCTGATGGGCGGCATCCCGGTCGTTAACGAACAATTCTCCCCAAATCATGCGATGACTCCGACTACTTAGTACTCCGTCAAGGCGAAGTTCGCAGAATCTATCGTCCACGCGGTTAGCAGCTAGACCTTCATCAGATTCCCTGCCGATGGGCGGTTACGTATCCTACAAAGTGCAAACGGCTCGGGGCTCCGCTTCCGTGCTGTGCTGGCTGAGGACAGGGCCGAGCGGTTAGAATTTGTGAGGGCTTAGCGATGGGGCATGAGCTTACCCGTTCGCTTCATTCACAACGTAAACTTGGCGGGAGGGAAATGATAAAGCGCAAGATGAGCCGGAGCACGTTCCTTTTGGGAGTGGGCGGGGCTGCGGCCTTGGCCTCTTTCGGACTCCCAGCAAGCGCACAGACAGGGCGTAGGAACGTCCTGTGGATAATAGATGACGACCACCCGCGGTACATGATGGACCCATTGCCCGTAACCAGGCGGAAGATCAGGGATGTAGGAAGCAACTTCACCTCTGGCTCCACTGACATACCGCTGTGCGGACCGGCAAGGGTAAGTCTGCTCACGGGCCTCAGCGTGACCACTCACGAGTGCGACACAAACAGCACGAGGCCGACCTTCGAGGGCAGTTCGCGGGGCTTAGGAGAGCGCACAGTGGCCCGCCACTTAAAGGACGCGGGCTACGCAACCGGACACTTCGGCAAGTACATAAACGGCCACGCGAAATCGACTTTTGTGCCTCCCAACTGGGACCGTTGGTGCGAGACTTTAGGCGACGGCATCGACTCGGGCGGGAACGCCACGATTCCCAACCGGGGCAATGTGGACGGCACCTGGATAGACCTGGAGAACGGCCTGCCGACCTCCGTGTGGGCGGCCCGGATGTGCGCCGATTTCGTACAGGAGCGCGCGAATTCTGCGTGGTTTGCCCAGTATTGCCCGACGATACCGCACTTCCCCTACGCGCCGACCCCAGACTCCGAGCACCTCTACGACGGGGCCAGGCGGCGGGTGTCGTCTATAAACGAGCGCGATATGTCAGACAAACCGCGGTGGATGCGTGACCTCCCGCGCAACTCGCTTAACGAGGCTCAGAGAGAGTTCGAGGGAAAGAAGGAAGAACTAGCGGACCTGGACCGCTACGGGATAGTTCCAATCCTCGCAGCACTAGAGGCTACGGGCCAGCTTGCAAACACGGTAATCTTCTTCACCTCAGACAACGGCTATTTGCACGGCGAGCACCGTTTGCGCAAGAAAGACAAACCGTATTGGGAGAGTTCCGAAGTACCGTTCTTTGTAAAAGGTCCTGGTATCAGGAGAGGTACTAGAACGGAGCTGGTGAACCACACGGACTTGATGCCCACCACGTGCGACATCGCCGGAATTAGCCCCACCTCTCTCGATGTGGACGGACGTTCGATGCTCGCAAACCTTGGTAGGGACGGCTTTTCCGGTTGGCGAAAGCGGATGCTCGTTTCCGGCTCGGATGATGTAGGACCCGAACTCAACCCTGGAGGCTCCAATGACCCGAGCGGCAGGTGGTGGCTTCTCAGGGAGGGGACGAAGGCATTCATCCTGCGCGAGAACGGAGCCAAGGAGCTCTACTGGATGAAATCCGACCCCCACCAGGAACGCAGTAAGGCCCGCACAGCAAAGCGGGCGCTCATAGAGCGCCTTACGGACACCGTAAAGGCCATGAGGCGCTCTACTGGCGAGACACGCAGGCGACTCGAAGCGGGGCCGTAAGCGAGATCCTCATAAACAGGGGAGAAAGAAGGTAGGGCCACCATCAAGAGGACCGGCGCTTGCTCCAAAGCTGGTCGGCCGCTTTCCCCTTTCTATCCTGGTCGAGGACGGCACCGAGCGGTTGGAATTGG